>JAHEML010000273.1 GCA_024643705.1 Caldilineaceae bacterium
CCAGATGTCCCGGCGGATGCGCCACGCCCTCTTCGAAGGTACGATCCACCTGATCCTCATCCCTTTGGCGATTCTCTTTCTCCTGCCCCTGGCATGGATGATCTCCACCTCACTCAAAGATGCCTCCGGTGTCTTTCTCTTTCCGCCCCAATGGATTCCCGACCCCATCCACTGGGAGAACTATGGCCTGGCGCTGACCGTACTCCCCTTTGGTCGCTTCTTTCTCAACACGTCCATCATCACCTTCGCCGCCATGGCTGGGCAGATTCTATCCTGCTCGATTGTGGCTTTCTCCTTTGCCCGGCTGCGCTGGTCAGGGCGCAATGTGCTCTTCATCATCGTGCTGGCTACCATGATGTTGCCCAACCAGGTCACTCTCATCCCCACCTTTCTCATCTTTCGCTACATGGGGTGGCTGGACACCTTTCTACCCATGATCGTGCCTGCATTCTTGGGTGGTGGGCCATTTCTCATCTTTCTCATGCGCCAATTTTTCATGACACTTTCGCCCGAACTCGACGATGCCGCCCGCATCGACGGCGCAAGCACCTTCGGAATCTACTGGCGCATCATCCTACCCCTGGCAAAACCTGTACTGATCGCGGTGGCTATTTTCTCCTTTGAGGCCCACTGGAACGATTTCTTCCGACCACTCATCTATCTCCAATCTCAAGATAACTATACCCTTTCACTCGGTCTGCACGCCTTCAATTCAAACTATGGCCGAGGAACCGAATGGCAGTTGCTCATGGCCGCTTCTTTGGTTGTCATGCTGCCCGTCATTCTTATCTTCTTCTTTGCCCAGCGCTATTTCATCCAGGGCGTGGTCTTCTCCGGGGTGAAGGGGTAAAGAATCCCCCATTTCTCTTTCTCCCATCCCCACGAGGAGCCTACCGTGAATCGACCCAATATTCTCTTTCTCATGGCCGATCAGATGCAGGCTCGGGTGCTGGAATCGGACCATGTCTGCCGCACGCCGCATCTGGACCAAATGGCCGTGCGGGGGGTACGCTTTACCCAAGCCTACACACCCAACAATATCTGCTCGCCCAGCCGTGCCAGCCTGATGACAGGGCTGATGCCCCACAACCACGGTGTACTTGAGGTACTCTATCCCCAGGTTCCCGATCAGCACGCCCTGCGCACCGAAAAACCCCACTGGGCGCAAAGTTTGGTCGACGCTGGTTATCGAACGGGCTATTTTGGCAAGTGGCATGTGGAACAGAGCAACCAACTTACCCCCTTTGGCTGGCAAATGGACGGCGGCCACGGTGGAGACGCCTTTCGCGCCTATGCCCAAGAGATGTTGGGCGACCAACCTCTGGCTCCCCCGTGCGATCCCGCCCACTATCTGGTCGAACCGGCTGGCTACGGCCCACATCTCTTTTACGGCGTCACCGACAGGCCAGCCGAAAGCCGCAGCATGGGCATCACCACATCCATGGCCCTGGATTTTCTCGCAGAGGCCACCAACGAACCAAACCCCTGGTGCTGCTTCGTCAGCTTTGTCGAACCCCACGATCCCTTCATCACCCACCGAAATGTCTACGCCCACTACGCGGACATGGAACTGCCGCCGCCCCCCAATGCCGACGATGATCTGGCCGACCGTCCTGGTCTCTACCGCCGCGCCCAGAGGATATGGAGACAGCTTGGCGACGAGGACAAACGCACGGCGCGGGCCTGCTACTACGCGTCGATCAGCGAGGTCGATAGCCAGTTTGGCCGCCTGCTCGACTACTTGGACGAGAGCGGCCAGCGTGAGAAGACGATTGTGGTGATGACCGCGGATCATGGTGACCTGCTGGGCGCACATGGCCTCTTTTTCAAAGATATCTCCGCCTTCGAGGAAATTTTTCAGATACCCCTGATTGTCAGTGGCCCGGGTGTGGCTGCTGATGCGATTTGCCAGGGACGGGTGGGCCTTCACGATCTCTGCCCCACACTCCTGGCGCTGGCTGGCTGCGAACCCTTTGCCGAGAGCGATGCCCGCTCTTTTGTCGAGCTTCTGCACGACCCAGCGACCCACGGCGACGCCTGGCAGCAAGGCTATGCCGAGTATTATGGCAACCGCCACCGGCTCACCCAGCGGGTTGTGTGGGATGGGCCGTGGAAGTTCGTCTTCAACGGTTTCGACTTCGACGAACTCTACAACCTGGAAACCGATCCCTACGAGATGCACAATCTTGCCCCCGACCCGGCCCACGCCAACCGTCTTGTGCAGATGACGGCTCTCTTTTGGCATTATGCCCGCCAAACAGGCGACCATCCCCGCTATCAGACACTCTATCCCGCCTTGCGCTTGGGCACGGTTGGCCCGCTCTATGGCCTGGACGTGTCCGACTCTGGACTGGCGGAAGGAGAATATCACCGATGACCAATCTGCTCGTCTCCTGCGAAGGCCCCACGCACTTTGTCGCTACCGACCGGGAACCCAAGCCTGTCTGGGTGCGGATTGATTGCCCCGAAGGTTTGGCGGCAGGCACCGACGTACGCCTCTCGATCAGTACATTCCACTCCTACACCCGTGATTGGCGGCTGGACGATATTGTCATTTCCCAAGGCCAAGGCCGCTTTGTCGTGGGCCACCAGTTGCCCCAGGATTGGCGTCAGATGACCCGTGGCGGGGATGGACCAGCGGGCGGCGGGTTGATTGGGCGCCCAATCAACGAGATATACCTGGCAACTCTCCAGATCACCCAGAGCTTAACTCCAGGGTCCATATTAACTTTTGCCCTACACGTTGGCGTGTCGCCCCACGCCGGGATCGAAGGCGCGCTGTTGCTGAAATTGCGCGCTCCCGGCGCCGAGCCATTCGAGCCGGTGGGTGATCCAATGCCCATCCCTAACCGGCCTGGCCCACCTGTCGGGCTGGAAGTGCGCACCCGCGCTGTGCCCGACGCCCAGGGTAGACATAATCTGGTGGTCTATGCCGCGGACTCGCTCTTGAATCCTGTGGTCGAACACCGGGGCAGCCTTCGGCTCAAGCTGATGGGAGCGGGCGAACTTGCCCCGCTGGACATTGAGATAGGGGAAGATGGTCGTGTGACAGCCGCCTTGTCTCACCTGAAACCCGGCCCGGTGCGGATCGAAGTCGAAGATACTCGCGGCAATCTGGTTGGCCGCAGCAACCCAGCCATCACACCCCAGCCAGGCGAACTAAATCACTATTTTGGTGCGATTCATTTCCACACACGGCTCTCGGTGGATGGTGATCGGGACCCTGCCCAAGCCTACGCCTACGTCCGGGACTACCTCAATTTGGATGTGGTTGCCATGACCGACCACGCGCCGATTGGGGCGCGCTGGCAAGAGTGTTTGAATGTCAACAACGCCTTCTATGCACCGGGCCGGTTCGTCACCCTGCCCGCATGGGAAAGCTCCAATGCCTTCGGCCACGCCAACCTCTATCTGCGAACGCCTCAAGCCGAGTGTGGCCCCTGGTATTGGAATCCGGATGTCTGCCCTTCCGAGGTCGAATGGCCCGACGATGTGGTCATGGTTCCCCACCACACCAATACGGGGCAATTGTTGGCCCGGGGCGAGCAACGGACAGGCATGGAGGAGGGACGCTATTGGACGAAGTACGACTGGTCGATCCCCAACCCACGGGCGCGACTGGTAGAGGTGGTGCAGGGGCGAGGCAACTTCGAGGCGGATGCTTTGGATGAAGACTGGGGTATTCGCCTGGGCGGGCAAGGCGCGTCGATCCAGGATGCTTTGGCACTGGGGTGGCGGCTGGGCTTTGTAGCCGGAACCGACAACCACGAAGGACACCCAAGTCAAAAGGACGGCGTCTTTGTGGGGTTGACCTGTTTCCGGGCCAGCGAATTAACCCGCGAGGCCATCTGGCAAGCCATGGATCAGCGCTGCACTTACGCCACCTCCGGTGTACCCATCATCTGCGACTTTAGCATCAACGGGGTTGCCGCGGGGGGCGAGACCAGGCTTGCGCGTGGAAATAGCGTCAACTTTTCGGCGTGCATTCATGGCACGGCCCCCGTCGAACGGGTGGAGGTCATTTCCCAGGGGGAAATTGTGTGGAGCCAGCGTCCCAACCGGTGGGACATTGAGATCGACCACGTTGAGTTGCCCCGACCGCTCGGTCACTCGGCCTACTACTATCTCCGCTTGCGTCAAGTCGATGGACACCGGGCCTGGTTAAGCCCCATCTGGCTCCACACAACCCAAGGTAGCGCGTGAAAGAGGAATACTAATGGGGATTGAGATTGTCTCCCACCGGGGGGCCAATGGGCTTGCTCCAGAAAATACTCTGGCCGCTGCTCAGCTGGCAGTGAATTTGGGCGTCGATTACCTTGAAGTCGATGTGTGGACGAGCCGGGATCACGTTCTGTATGTGATGCATGATTCGACTGTGGATCGCACCACCAATGGAACAGGCCACCTGCTCAGCCTGACATCGACGGAAATTGACCAACTCGATGCAGGCAGCTGGTTTAGCCCCGAGTTTGCCGGGCAACGGGTTCCTCGACTGGCCGATTTGCTGGATTGGGCGCAGGGCAGGACAAAAATCTTCTTTGATGTGAAGTTTGCCCACCCCCAACAGTTGATCGACTTGATCCACGCAAAAGGATTCGCCGATGACTCTTTTATCTGGTCTGGCAGCAAAGAGTGGATGAAGCTTTGCCATAAGCTAGGCTCCAGTCTTGCCCTCAAAGTAAATGTCCGCAATCCCGCCGATGTCCACAAAGCTCATGCCGAATTGGGCGCGCGCATTATCGAAACTGGGCCTGACCATTTGACTGCTGACTTGATTGCCGCCTGCCGCCAGCACAACATACGCGCAATGGCGAATCCGCCGGTGAACACGGAAGCCATGTATCGCCAGCTGCTCGCCCAGGAGATCGATATGGTGAATATCGATCGGCCCGACCTCTTTATCCAAGTAGCCGGGGAGCAGTAGGCTCGCTTTTTTACCGCGCAAATAGCGTAGATGCTCTCGATTCTCGTAAAAAGAATGAGCGCTTTATGTTTGCTCTGCTACAAGTAGCGCCTATAAAACTCCATTAAGATGGTTTTATGGAGTACTCATTGCAGTATAGTCACGCGATCGCTACAGCAATTCTTTTTTCATTCGCTCTAGGGTATAATCCACGTAGGAATCCTCGTTGGCAAGCCCCCATCTTGATGGTATGACGGTTAGTAATTCGTCTCGTCATTCATCAAGAGGTCCCACCTGCGGTTGACTCGGTCAGGTTACAACTTGACCGATAAGATATTCAATACTGTTTGATCATCGGTTGTTTCAAAAGGAGAAGATACGAATGTATGCAGCAAAAAGTAAGACCAACCGGCTGACCACGCCGGGAGCAACCTGGCTGGCGCTCATTCTGGTGTTTGGATTGTTGCTGGGCGCATGTGCCGCCCCCGCAGCAGCACCGGCCACCGAAGCCCCCGCAGCCGAAGCCCCCGCAGCGGCCGAAGCAACCGCAGCACCCGCAGCCGAAGCCCCGGCTGCCGAAGAATTGACCCGTGCCAATACCCTCATCTTTGCCGCTGACGCCACTGACCTGATTTCGCTGGACCCGGCAGTTGCCTATGAGTTTGGCGGTATTCAGGTGGTGGGCAGCGTCTATGAGACACTGGTCAGCTTCGAGCCAGGCGAATCCGGCATCAAGCCCCTGCTGGCCGAATCCTGGGATATCGAAACGACGGCGGATGGTTCCACTGTTACCTTCCACCTGAACCCAGCCGCGACCTTTGCCAGTGGCAACCCTGTCACCGCACAGGATGTAGTCTTCTCCTGGGCACGGGCCATCGACATCAACAAATCCCCCGCCTTCCTGCTCACAGATATCTCCGCCCAGACGAAAGATACCTTCCGGGCGGTGGATGAGAAGACATTCGAGGTGGACTTGCCTTCCACTGTCAGCCCCCAGGTTTTCCTCTCCGTCATCTCCTTCAGCCTGACGGCTGTGGTGGAGCAGGCAATTGTGGAAGCCAACATGGGCGACGACATGGCCTCGACCTGGATGAA
>JAHEML010000274.1 GCA_024643705.1 Caldilineaceae bacterium
CTCTGCCATGCGCCACAGGGGCGGAAAGACGGCAGAGTCCACTTTTTTCAGCTCGGCCAACTCATCAGCCCGCAGTGGGCGCAAAAGGGCAGAATCGGCCGCGGGTGGCGCATTGCGCCTGCTACGCTGATAAAAGCAAAGATGATCGACCACCTGGAATTGCTGCCTTTCCAACAACTGGGCAAGCCAGCTCTCATGGGGCAGGGCAGTGAGTTGAAAAGGTTGGCCGTCGGCCTGTCGAGAATCCAAGATATGGCCGACCAGTTGATCGGCTGAAGCGCCCGCAGGCATGTTGTGCCCAATCACAACAGCCCGCAGCGCCCCCTCCTGTAAAGATCCCTCTTGTAACGGGCCAGCCAGGCCGGTTGACAATTCCCCGTCAAAGGCGACGAAACCCCAGATACCCTTCGCGTCGTCCGGCCACAGTCCAACAGCAGTCAACGGTATACCCGTGGCCGGCGTGATCAAACCCGGCAAATCTTCCCTGCCACAGCTAAGAAAGATGTGGCGGTTTTCCTCTATCAGACGATGGATTGAAGGCAGATCAGTGGGGTTGACAGAGCGGATCATGGGCAGAAGAGAGTGAACCAACAGGCGTTGGTAGATTGCAAAGGCAGATTGCAGCCAATCAAATGCTTGTTGAAAATTGTGCAACAGAACACGAGATATAAAACGTGAGAGCAGGTTGACTGCTCTCACGTTTCGCGACAAAAAATTATGGTGTAACCACTAGGATGTTGCCGATTTCGGATGCCCCTATTCGATCACACCGGCTTCGCGCCCTGCGGCAATGAAGACACCAAGGGCAAAGTCGATGTCGTCCGGCGAGTGGGCGGCTGTCACATTGGCGCGTAGCCGAGCAGCCCCTTCTTGCACAGCCGGTGGCAGTACAGGCAGCACAAAGACACCATTGTCCTGGCAATACTTTGTCATCTGTATGGCGATCTCTTCCTTGCCCACCATAATCGGCACGATAGGTGTAACGGTGACGCCTGTATCAAAGCCTGCTGCCTGCAAGCCGCCAATAAAATGGCGTACATTGCGTGATAGAATTTCGTTGCGTTCCACGCCTTCGTCTTCCAGCACATGAAATGCTTCGATGATAGCCCCTGTCACGGCTGGGGGCAGGGCAGCGCTGAAGACGAATCCCCTGGCTGTATGGCGTAGGAAGTTGATCAATCTTTTGTCTCCGGCAATATAGCCACCAATGCCGGGGATCGTCTTACTCAGGGTTCCCATCTTCAGATCGATGCAGCCGGGCATGTCGAAATGCTCTTCGATGCCGCGGCCGTTTGCCCCCAATACACCTAAGCTGTGGGCTTCATCCACCATCAGCCTGGCCCCGTAGCGATGGCACAAGTCGACCGCGTCGGGCAGATTGTAGATGTCGCCGTCCATGGAAAAGACCGCATCGGCCACCACCAGCTTGCCCGCACCTTCTGGCGCACGGCGAAGCTGCTTCTCCAGATCGTCCATATCGTTGTGGCGATACCGTTTGAATTCGCCCCGAGCTAACACACAGCCATCCACAATACTGGCGTGGTTCCATTTGTCCGATAGTACCCAATCACCCCGACCCACCAGGGTGCTGATTGTCGCCAGGTTTGTCACGTAGCCGGAACTGTAGACAATCGCGTCCTCACGGCCCACAAATTCGGCGATGGTGCGCTCCATTTTTGCGTGCAGGTCCAGTGTGCCCCCCAAAATACGCACGCCGTGGGTTCCGGTGCCATATTTCTCGGTGGCTGCTTGGGCGGCAGCGACAATGCGCGGGTGATTGATCAACCCCAAATAGGTGTAGGTGGCAAACATCAATTTGCGTTTGCCTTCTGTCACCACCCAGGGGCCGTCCAACTCTTCTACAGGCTGAAAGTAATAGTAACTCTCGTCCTCCTGAATCTGGCTGACCCGATCCCACATAGCGTCGATCTTCCAAGTGAAGGGGTCGTGGATCGCGCCAACCCCATTGCGCGGTAATTCCACCAACGCTTCGGGTGGCGCCGACGTATTTTGGGCATGAAGCCCGGCTACATTTTTGACCATGAGATAATTCCTTTTCGCAGTCACGCGAACAACGAGTTCTGTCGGGGCAACAAAGAGGCCGACATAACAATAAAGTAACGAAACCGAGTTCAACAAAAATGGTTGGTGAAAATAGTACGACAACTCGGTGCGAAGTGTGCGGAAATGAGAGTGGGAACAATGCCCACGTGATTGAAATTTACCGAATTGTAGCTTAAAGCCATTGGGTTCGCAAAGCCCTGCACTCTTGCGCAAATCAAAAGTTTGACAATAATAAAGAGCTATGAGTTCGATTTCTGCGCAGAATCCAAACCAAATCAAACCCTTTTGCCAGCATCTGCCCAAACATTGGCTGCGCAATGGAACCCTGCAAACCCTACTTTCCCATATTCAATCCCCAAACGACAGACTCGTCAACCAGGGAGAGCAGACCATCCTCATCGATGGGGGCACCGACGAAACCGGGATGGACCCGGACGGTGCGGCGCGGCTGGTGGGATATTATACGGCCCACAAAAGTGCCGAACCATGCCGGGGGCTGGTCATGACCATTCACGGCTGGGAAGGGTGCAGCCACTCCAGCTACAACCTGGTTGTGGGTAGCGCGTTGGTGGCCGCCGGCTACGATGTGCTGCGGCTGAACCTGCGGGACCATGGCCCCAGCCACGGCTTGAATCGGGGACTCTTCTATGTGACACTGCTCAACGAAGTGCTGGCTGCAACCCGGCAGGTGGCGGCCCTGGCCGGTGATCTACCATTCTACCTCTTGGGCGCGTCCCTGGGGGGCAACTTTGCCCTGCGCCTGGCCCTGGCCCATGCTGCCCAACCCATCGACGGTTTGGCGGGCATCCTCGCCGTCAACCCAGCTATCAACCCCAGCCGCTCCACCGATCTGGTGGATCACCACACCTGGATTCGTCTCTACTTTCGTCGTCGCTGGCTGGCCTCCCTGCACACAAAGCAGGAGCTTTTCCCCGCGCTCTACAACTTTGCCCCTGTCGAAAAAATCCCATCCATCCGGGATATGACCGAATGGATGATTCAGCATTACAGTACCTACCCTGATGTGGAGAGCTACTTCGCCGATTACGCTGTTTCACCGGCAAAGCTAAACGATTTGACCGTCCCCGTAACAATCGTCACCGCCGCCGACGACCCGATTATCCCCGCCGATGACTTCTACAACTTGCCGCCCCACCCTCTGCTGACTGTGCATGTACTCCCCACCGGTGGCCACGTGGGTTACACAGATCTTTTCCCCCTGCGCCATTTTCTTGCTCCTATGGCGTTGGAGATTCTGGGCAGCTTTTCCTGAATCCCTTTTTCCTATGATAGACTGAATTTTATGCACATACTCATCACTGGTAGCCGCGGCCAATTGGGGCAAGCGCTGCATACCTATTTCGGCCCAAGCCATCAGGTGACTCTGTGGAGCCGCCCCCAGCACGACATTGCCCACCCGGCTACTGCCCATGCTCTGGCCGCGCTCGCGCCGGATGTGGTGATCAACGCCGCCGCCTGGACAAATGTGGACGGCGCCGAAGCTGCGCCCGATGCTGCCTTTGCCGCCAACACCCTCGGCCCCAAATATCTGGCCGAAGGGTGTGCCAGTTGCGGTGCGATTCTGGTGCAGATCAGCTCCAACGAGGTTTTTGCCGGGGAGCCAGACCATTTTTACCGGGAATATGAAGAGGTCGGTCCCCGCACCGTCTACGCCCGCAGCAAGGCCGCGGGCGAACGAGCCGCACGACAGATATTAGATCGCCTATTTATCGTACGCACGGCCTGGCTGTACGGGCCGGGGGGCAGCAATTTTCCATCCAAAATTGTGGCAGCGGCGGACAAACATGGTGGCTTGCGGGTGGTGGCAGATGAATTTGGCAACCCCAGCTACACACCAGATGTGGCGGCCGCGCTGGATCAATTGATCCACACCGGGCGCTACGGCGTCTATCATCTCGTCAACGAGGGCCACGCCAGCCGCTACGTGTGGGCTGCCGAACTCTTGCGCCTGTGTGGGCGCGGCCACATCCCGCTCACACCCATCCCATCCAGCGACTGGCCCCGACCCGCCATGCCACCCGCCCACGCAGTCCTGGTCAACCAGTCCGCAGCGGCCTTGGGCATTCGCCTGCGTCCCTGGCAGGATGGGCTGGCTGAATATATGCAAACTTTCATTCACTGAGACAAAAAATGGCAGACAAAACGTCCAATTCCAACGGCAAATCCCCTCGCAAACCGGGAAAACCCATCGAGATTCCGCTTCATGCCAGCCGCTCGAATGCGGTGACTGAAGACGAGACCTACGGCGCTCTGCGCGAGGATAACCGGGTGGTGATGCGCCACAGCATCGCACTCAATCTGGACTCGTTCATCCCAGCCACCGAGGCCTTCAACCCCCGGCCTGTGCGGGATTATCCGGCTCTGCGCCCGGCCACGCCCCCCTTCTTTTCGGTGGTTATTCCCAATTTCAACGGACAACGTCACCTGGCCGGTCTTTTTGCCGCGCTGGACAAGCAGACCTTTGCCGACTTTGAGGTGATCTTCGCCGACGATGCCAGCAGCGATGGCTCGGTTGCGTTGGTCGAAGATGTTTATCCCGCGGCCCGGCTGCTGACAAATCGGCGCAACCTGGGCTTTGTTGCCAACACCAACGCCGCCGCCGACGCTGCCTTGGGCCGGGTGATCGTCCTGCTGAACAACGACACCGAACCGGACCCGGACTGGCTGGCCGAGCTTGCCAAAACCATCACCCAGCACCCGGAAGCGGCTATTGTCGCCAGTAAACTCCTCCTCTTTGACCAGCGTGACCGCCTGCACACCACCGGCGATCTGTTAGGCCGGGACGGCATCCCCCGCAACCGGGGCGTGTGGGAAGAAGATCGGGGCCAATTCGACGACCAGACGGAAATCTTTGGCGGCTGTGGTGGCGCAATGGCGATCCGCAAAGATGTGTGGCAGGCATTGGGCGGCTTCGACGAAGACCTTTGGATGTATCTGGAAGATGTGGACTTGGCTTTTCGCGCCCAATTGGCCGGCTGGAAGGCGGTTTTTGCGCCGAACGCGCGGGTCTACCACAAACTGAGCAGCAGCGGCGGCGACGATCTGAGCAGCTTTTACGTGGGGCGCAACACACTGTGGGTGCTTGCCAAAAATATGCCCACGGCTCTGCTTCTGCGCCACCTGCCCGATATCGTCGCAGCCCAACTGCACATTGCCATCGATGCTCTGCGCAACTGGCGTGGTACAGCCGCCCGTGCCCGTCTACGGGGACAATTGGCGGGGGTGCTGGGCTTGCCTGGTCAACTTCGCAAACGACGCACAATCCAGCGGCAACGCATGATCGAGGACGCAGAGTTGGAGCGGCGGCTGGCGTGAAGGAAACGTTTTAGGTGATCCGCTGGAATGACGTGTCACTTTCTTATGCAGTACACAACACGCAACAGGAGTCCCCAATGCAAGCCCCACCCGAACGACTTGGCGCATTTTATCTCGGTGCCGAAATCGACCCCACCACAGGCGAGCAGACCAACACGCCCATCAATTACGACGCCCGTGATCTGACCACCCACGCTGTCTGTGTGGGGATGACGGGCAGCGGCAAGACGGGCCTTTGCATTGGCCTGTTGGAAGAAGCAGCCATCGACAAAGTCCCCGCACTGATCATCGATCCCAAGGGCGATTTGACCAACCTGCTTCTTCAATTCCCCAACCTGCTACCCGACGACTTTCGCCCGTGGATCAACGCGGACGACGCCCGGCGCAAAGGGCAGACGGTGGACGAATACGCCGCAGCCACCGCCGATATGTGGCGCAAAGGGCTGGCCGATTGGGGGCAGGGGCCGGAACGGGTTCAGATGCTCAAGGATTCGGTGGACTACACCGTCTACACCCCTGGCTCGGACGCGGGCGTGCCGGTGAGCATTTTGGGCAGTCTGGCCGCGCCGAAACTCAGCTTCGACACCCACGCCG
>JAHEML010000275.1 GCA_024643705.1 Caldilineaceae bacterium
CGCCTGTGCCATCGGTGACACAAAGATTGAGACCGCCGCCTGGAACGGCAAAGCCGGTTGGCAGGGTATCTTTCAGCTGCACATCGAAGGCACCGTTCAGGCCGCTGCCCGTATTCTCAACCACAATGGCAAAGGTGACCAGATCAGCTGCATCCACGCCGGTCAGGTTGCTATTAAACGTCGTGCCCAGGGTGCTGGAGCGGACGGGCAACCCCGCGCCCGCAATGCGCGGGCACCCGCTGCCCGGCGCAGAAACTGTGACATTGGTGGGCAATGCACCAGTCGGTACAAAGGTTGTCCCCGACGCGCGGTTGGTGGCCACGACGCCTTTGCGCATAGCCAATACGGGCTGGGTCAACTGAATCTGGACAATCGCGTCCAGGGTAGTGACCTGGCTCTGGGTGTTCTGATCACTTTGGCGCACCTGATTGGTCAAAAAGAGTTTGTCGGCAAACTGCTTGTCCGTGGCCGTGACTGTGAAAAGCAGATCGATGACCGACTGCGTATTGATCGGATCGTCGTATGTGCCATAGTTGAAGGTGAGAGAATTAGCTGGCCCATTGGTCGCCGGGGTAGGGATGATACCCGAACGGGCGAATTGGGTGTCCTGGGGGCCACGCTTCCACTGGCCGGTGGGTGGGGTGGTTGCCCCCGTATTGTCGAACGTCCAGGACGGTCCGGGGACACCGTTGGCATCCGGATCGGTCACATCAAAGACGGGCAAGGGCAAATAATCCTGGAAGGTGAAGTTCTCGAAGTCGCCCAGCACCAGTGTGTATTTGATGCGATATGTGACCCGATCGCCCGAGGTGATAATGGCCGGTGCGCCGATGACGCCGTTGACGGCATAGACTTCTTTGACCAGCGTGCCTTTGGCAATGGTGATACCTGCACTGCTGCCGTCGGCTTCGGATTGCCCTGTCAGATTGTTTGTGTTGGCAACGGTCAACAGATCACCAGTGACACCAGTGGTATTGTTCAGGCTGTCGCCCTGGTTCAGGCTGGAATCACCCGAAGGAAAAAGGTCTGAGTATGCATCCTGGATGATTGTACGAAAGGTAATTGTTGCTGTTGTGCCGCCGTCGTTGTAGGTGGTGCAATTGGGTACGCCGCCGCCTGTACCTGCCACCGGCACACAACCGCCGATCATCCGCCCAGTTTGACTCCGGGTGATCAGTTCGTTGGAAACACGGAATGTGAAGCCTGTCGTGCCATCATTGGGGGCCGGACTGGCCGGTGTATAGTTGGGCTCGACAGTGAAGTTGGCCGCGTTCATGGCCGCCGCGGCCAGGGTAAACTGATTGCCGTTGACAGCCATTCTCGGCGTAAAACCGTTGTCCCAATGTTGGCCGTCGGAAATTGTATCGGTAATCACCAGACTTTGAAAGGCGAAAAAGTCGGAAACCTGGAAAACGAGGGTATACTCCAGCGTATCACCGGGAGAGTTGCCGTTGGCGTTGACGTCCACCACATTGGCTACACTCTTTTGGATGGCAATGCTTTTGTCCGTCAGGGTGTGGTCGTTGGCAGTGACGTTGCTGGAGACCGCACCGCTGGTATCCCGGGTATCAATGGGCACCCAGTTGCCCTGGGTGCTGGCATCGTTGATGGACGTTACATCATCGCCGCTGGTGGCATTGATGACAGGCGCGGCCAGACTGTTGTTCAACGGCACAAAAAAGGTGAAGAGCATTGTGGCGTCGTTGCCCGCGGTCGTGCCGGTGACGGAGGCAAAGCGCCGGGTGAGGGTGCCACCCGGCGTGGTGGTGCTGGGCGTGGCGATGGCCGTGGTAGCTGTCGTCGTGCCCCGGATTGTCGTGGAATCCACCTGCACAAATTGCAGATTATTGGGCAGGACGTCGGTCAAATCCAGATTTGTCAGTGTCTGGCCGTTGGCAATATCCACCGTCACCAGATATTGGCGGGGGAAGTTCGGTCCCGTGGCCGTCTCATCTTCCGGGCCGATATAAGTTTTGGTTAGGGCGAAAAGGGTGGGGGTGAAGGGGCTGGTGGCATAGGTGCCGATGATTGTCGGGTCGGTCGTTGGGTTATCCAGAGGGTCGTTGCCGTACTGGAAACCAGCCCGGGCCTGGATGTTCAAGGGTGCGTTGACATCGGCCAGATTGCTCACATTGGCAACAATACTCAGGGATGCCGCAGGCTGGCCCTGGGTGAAGCTGCCAAAGGGCAACTGGAGCACAACCAACTGATCGCCTGCTATCCCGGTCACAATCACCGGGTTGCCCGAAGCATCCTTGGCATAGGGATGGGTCGCCTGGCCGCTGGCATTGAATGTGAGTACAGTCGCCGTCACCGCCTGACCCAAATAAGTGGCGCTGACAAAGGTGATCCCATCATCCGTGGCAGCCCCCGCACCATCCTTGCCAGTGGCCGGTAAGACCAGATCGATGTAGGGTCCGTAGCCGGTTTCAGTCGTTCCCACCGCCGTATTGTCAAAGGCGACAGTAAAGTTGAGTGGCTCACCCATAAAGCCTTCGGTTGGCACATTCAAGATGGCGGTGGGTATGGCAGCCGCAAAGGCCACACCGTTTGTCGTCACCAAAGAGATGAGGACGCTTAGAAAAATAGTGAAACCGATGTACCAATCAGCGCGGCGGGATGGTTTCTTGGTTTGGGGTCCTACAGGTAACTTGCACATTATGACTCCTCAGCTAAACCAGACCGTTAGTGAGTGTCCAATAACAACCGCGCGCTTCAAGAGATCGACTTCTTCCCAGGAGTCGATCTCTTGAAGACATGATTCCTGGGCGCTCATTTTGGTTAAAACCATTATTTTTTATCGCAACAATTGTGCAGTCACAGGCATATAGCCAAAAAAATCGTCAAAAACGAATCGCTAAATTTAGGTCATATACTAGACTTCTACCGCTCACCTCCAAATCGGCCCATTTGACCTGAATTGTTCGCTTGAGTTGCCTGATTCAAGACAACATTCGCCGGTTACAGTTCATTTTTTTTCAGTCCGATATCGACAATCTGGAGCAATCTATGTCAAAATGAGTGAATTGCAGCCGATAATAGCCGATTCTGTGTCATGATGGTCACTCATTTTTCGCACTTTTTTTCTGATTTCTGCTCTGATTGTGAAAAATTACGTTTACATAACACATTGGCTACGATGGTACAACATATTTGTTACAATCTGTATTAAGGCATTATGATTTGCTGGCCCGTGTCCTATCGAAACCTTGTTCTGGTTGACTGCATCGCAAATTGGTTGCAGTCTGGACAGCCAATATCCAGATCATATCGCCCACCAGAGCAGCCGTCAACCAGGGCAAATCGGCAAAGCCCCGGTCAAAGACATGCAGCACCTGTCGCCCCTAACGGCAGTACTTTTCGATCATAAGCCCGTAGTCAGTGCGCATGAGATTCCAAAAGAAAGCGTCCCGAAAACATTCAGGACGCTTTCCTTGTCGGTTTGAACAGAGCACCGGATAGAACAATTGTGGCTTCCGTGATCGTTTCGCCATTTTACCCACCGTCGTCAATTCACCACCGTCGTCAATTCATACGTGTCTGGCGTTGACGGGTATACAGTTCAACCGGATCGGTAAGTACCCAATCGCTTCCGCTCTGCGCAAAAGCTTCGGGCCATTGCCAAATAAACCCGCCGCCCTCTATCAACGTACCATCGAAAATGAACCACGTTTGGGTTGATTGCCCTTTGCGGATGAAACCCATCCCCCATTCAACCAGGAGCCATAATTTAATGAACAACCGAACAATAGATAATCGTTACCGAGTGCCACCCAAAACCAAAATCGATCTGGACAAGTGGGACCCTGCAGACCACTCCGCCTTTGACGGCGACAAAGACGCGGGCGAGAAGGCCGCAAACAAGCTGAACAAACGGCTGGAAAGCTTGCAGGAATTGCTCTACGCCGAGGGCAAACACAAATTGCTCATCGTCTTGCAGGCCATGGACGCGGGGGGCAAAGATGGCACAATCCGCCATGTCTTCGATGGGGTGAATCCCCAGGGGGTGAAAGTTGCCAGCTTCAAGCAACCCACGCCCGAAGAACTGGCCCACGACTATCTCTGGCGCATCCACAAACAGACGCCGGGCCGGGGCGAGATCGTCATCTTCAACCGCAGCCACTACGAAGACGTGCTGGTTGTGCGGGTCCACAATCTGGTTGCCAAAGATGTCTGGCAACGGCGCTACGACCAGATCGTCGCCTTTGAGAAGCGTCTGGCCGAAGAAGGCACTACCATTCTCAAATTCTACCTGCACATCGACAAAGACGAGCAGAAAGAGCGCTTGCAGGCCCGGCTGGATGAACCGGACAAAAACTGGAAATTTGCCAAGGGCGATCTGGCCGAGCGCGCGCTCTGGCCTCAATATCAGGCAGCCTACGAAGCTGTTCTCTCCCGCACCAGCACCGAACTTGCCCCCTGGTACATTATCCCCGCCAACCGCAAGTGGTATCGCAACCTGGTCATCTCCCAGATTTTGGTGGATACCCTGGAAGGGCTGGACATGCACTTTCCCCAGGCCGAAGAGGGGCTGGCCGAGATTGTGATCGAATAGATGTATACCGACTTTGCCACCCAGCGCGGAACCCAGCGCTACGCCCAGCGATTTGCCCACCTGGCCCCGGATCACTTCCGCGCCCGCTACGGCCTGCACATCAGCAGCATGGGCATTGGAACCTATCAGGGGGGGCTGGATGCGGAGAGATCGGCGGGCTATGTGGAAAGCATTGTGGCCGCGGTGGAGCAGGGCTGCAACCTCATCGATACGGCGGTCAACTACCGCCACATGCGTTCCGAGCGGGATGTGGGCGCGGCCTTGACCCGGCTCTTGGCCGCTGGCACAGCCCAGCGGGACGAGTTGATTGTCTGCACAAAGGGCGGCTTTCTGCCCTACGATGGCGTGCCCCCCACCGACCGTTTGGCTTATATCCAGGCCCGGCTGGACGAACTCGACCTGGCTCCGCTGGACATGGTGGGTGGTGTTCATTGCATGGCCCCGGCCTATCTCAGCCAGCAGATCGGTATCAGTCTGGCGAATCTGGGGCTGAAGAGCATCGATGTCTACTACCTCCACAACCCGGAAACCCAACTCCAATACGTCACCCCCGACGAATTTCGCGCCCGGCTGCGCGCCGCCTTTGAACGGTTGGAGCAGGAAGCCGCGGACGGGCGCATCCGCTTTTATGGCATCGCCACCTGGGAAGGGCTGCGGGTGGGACAAAATGATCGGCGCTATCTGCCCCTCTCCCAGCTTGTGGAGATAGCCCAACAGGTGGGCGGCGATCAGCACCGCTTCCGCTTTGTTCAGTTTCCATTCAATTTGGGGATGCTGGAGGCTGTGACCGATAGCAATCAGCCCTTCGAGCGAGAGGTGGCGGGGAAGCGGGAGAAGCTGACCCTGCCCCTGCTGGCCGCGGCCCGGCAATATGCGTTGGTAGCTGTTGGCTCTGCGGGGCTGATGCAGCGGGAAGTGCTGGACAATGTGCCAGACGAGGTGATGGCGGCGCTGGGCGGCTGGGAAAGCGACGTCCAGGCCGCGCTCCACTTCAACCGCAGCACGCCTGGGCTGACGACGACTCTGGTGGGCATGTCCACCCCGGCCCATGTGGCTGAAAATTTAGCCGCAGCAAAACGGACAGGGATTGATGGGCCGACCTTTTGGCGATTGTTGCAGGGGTGAAATCGCGTAGGGGGCGGTCGGTACGGGGCGGTCTGAGACCGCCCCTACGATAACCACATTTCAAATCACAATTTCCAGAAAACGTGGTCCACGTTCGGTTATACTTTCGCTCAACGCTGCCACATACTCCTCGGCGGTGGTGATGCGCTGGGCTGGCACACCCATCCCCTGTGCCAGCCGCACCCAATCGATGGTGGGGTTGTCCAGCGAGAGCATGTCGCTGGCTTTGGGGCCGTTGCGCCCTGGGGCCAGATTGCGCAATTCCCCCTGCAAAATGGCATAGGATCGGTTGGCAA
>JAHEML010000276.1 GCA_024643705.1 Caldilineaceae bacterium
ATGGCAAAAAGGGCGATGAAAATATCGTTGCGGATATACCGGCTGTGGAAGAGCACACTGGGGCTGATCAGCAGCAGAAAACCGGCCAACAGAGCGCCCGTGCGCCCAAGCCAGCGTCGATAGAACCAGGTCATCATCACCACGCCGATGCCGCACAGCGCAGGGAAGATGCGAGTGGTTGCATCGGTAACGCCAAACAAAGAATAGAAGAAGGCATTGGTATGGAAGAGCAGCGGCCCATGCATCATGGGGTTGTGCTGGTAAGTGCCCTGGCGAAAGAGGTCCAGCGAATAGACAGCATGGAGGCTTTCGTCGTGGCTCATAGCCCGCGCACCCAGATCGTAAAAGCGGCTGATGACCGCCAGCACAAATAGCCCAATCCAGGCAATCGTTTCCCAATTCAACTGCAACAGGGCAGAGATGGGTCGATCCAGCAGGGATGGTTGTTTGGGGGACGCGGAAAGGGGTGTAATTTCCTCGCGCAGCATGTCTATTCCTCTCTAGCCCACAGCACAACGCTTGTGGTGGGTGGTGCATTTTTTAATTCACGTAAAAGAATCCAACGAGCAGTGGCACTGGGGCCAACCAGATCCGTAGGCAGCCAACGCTCCAACGCAGGATATTGGCTGCCCACATAGCCGCTAGGCAAGGGCAGACCAGCGATCTCATCCATCACATCTGTCACCACGAGCGCAGATGCGTCTGTCAAAAAAGCCGGATTGATTCCATCGACAAAGCGCAATTGACGCATGGAGCGCAATTGCCAGCCCAACACAGGCTGCATCTCTGGTTGCACATCCACCAGCACCAGGGCTTCATGAGGGTCTAACGCGCGCAAGGAGCTAAGGCGGGCCACATCGTCGGCCAATGTCTGCACGCCTTGGTGGGTGGCATGGGCAAAAAGCCCACTGCCCTGGGTGGTCTCGCCCGGTTGGTTGATGGCCCAACCGCTGCTGAAGGAGGCCAACGCCAGCAGACCAAACGCCAACAGGCTAAAAACCTGGCTACTTGTGCGCCAGCCCGCCCACCAGATAAAAAAGAGAACCAGCAGGGGCACGATCCCATAAAAGAGCAGGGTCAGCCTGTCGAAGCCCTCGCTCCCCCATTCGTTGTTGTAGTGGTTGGTCCAAAAGACAGTCGTCACCAGTAAAACACCGACAGCAGCAAGAATCAGTGATCCATCTTGCCAATGGACACGGTGGGTGGCGTAAGTCAACAGCCGAGCAGCCAGAATGGCAGCGCTGATGATCAACGGCAGGCCAATGATTAGCAGAGTGGCTGGGTTGCGGCCCGGCAACAAGAGAAGCAGAAAACCCCACACGCTCCACCCTGTCAACAACCAACGCCAGCCCCTTTCGCCCCGACCCGACAAGACCAATCCGCTGGGTCGCAGCCAGAGGGCGACAAGACCGGCCACACCAATCGTCAGGGCCAAGAGTTCGTCCACCGCCAAGCGCAGCAGCGCCCACCCCAGAGAATAACCGCTGCTCGTCTGTAACGATTGCAAGGCTGTGCTCAAACTCGTGCTGATGCCCCCCAAGCCGTCCCAATGGGAGAGCAGGCCGGTGGCCCCAGCCAAGGCTGCCACCCCGCCCAGTGTGATCAAGCGGGCGCGTTCGCCTTGATCAGCGGGCCAGAGCGGACCGGGGCCAAAGAGCAGCCCAGCCCCAACAATCACCGGCAAGAGCAGCCAGGCCACGGGACCGCTGATCAGATAGAGGCCCGCGGCCACTGCCAACCAACGCCCGTTCACCTTTTCGCTGCTATCTTCTGCGGTGATGCCGACAATCAGGATCAACCCCAGAGCTACCGAAAGAATCCCGCCATCGGCCGTGCGGCTGAAGGTGAGCAGCCAGGGATCGAAGGCGAGAAAGAGAGCCAGCAGCAGGGCAGCAAAGGCCCCCAAACGCGGGCGCAACAACCACGGAACAAGCACCAAGAAGCCACCCACCAGGGCGGGCAACGCTCGCGCCCAGCCATCGCTCCCCCCTTCTGTCAGCCAAAACAGAAAGCGCTGACATGTGTAAAGCAGGGGCGATTGGGCCAACACAGGTAGCATCCCATCGTACCCAAATACACCAGCCCAAGCAGCCCAAGATTGCCCAGCCTCGACAGGGTTCAGGGGCATTGCCGACCCCAGGCGTAGAAAGCGCAAACCCAGTGCGATCAATAGAAGCAGGCCATACAGCACGTGTTCCACCGTGATCCCAGGGGTGGCGCCAATGACTGTATTATTCATCGCAGTTTCATTCACAGCAGTACCATTCACCACAGCATCATTCGGACCAGCCTGCGGACCTTTAGCCGGATCAACAGGCGAACCCGCCAGTGCCGTTGGCTCTGGCTTCGAAGTCGGTTGAGATTGTTGCATATCTGCGCGGGGTTTACTCACAAGATTCCTGCTTCATTATAGCTTATTCTCTTTGCCGATAAATGCGATAGTCGCCCACCTGGAAGGCCAAGTCCATCACCTGTGCCAGCCGATCTTCCACCCCTGGCCGCACGCCATATTGGTTGCGTTCGGCGGGGCCAAAGACTACATAATCAATCTGCCATTGGTCAAGTGTCTCTTGCAATTGGGTCGCCGACGAATTCAGATAGACCCCTTCCAGCGCTTGGGAACGGCCCAAGGCCATTGCTGCGTAAGACCCGCCACGCCACTGGGATTCGTGGCCTGTCCAGCCCAGAAGAGTTGCCCGCCCGCTGGCCGAACTCAAGCGGGCAGAGTCGGCCTGATAACTTGCGCCCATGCCCTCCAACACCAGGTCGTCCTGGTTGGTGTTGGCCCGCAGCCAGTCGATTACAGCGGCTTCGGCCTCGCCCACATAGGCCAAACTGTTCAGGGTGGGGGTCTCGCTGCGAAACGCCCCTGCCTTGCTGTAGACACCCGCTACAGGATAGATCAATGCCGCAGCAATCAGCAAGAGCGCCAACCCACCAAACAGGGGTGCAACCAGCCGTTGGTGCGATCGACCCAGCTTGCCCGCAAATATCATCTGCCCTGAGCGTACAATGCCAAAGACCCCGGCCAGCCCCAACAGAAGCCAGCCCTGGTAGTAGAACTTGAACACAGTGTTCATGCGCGATCCAAAGTAGTCGCGCAGGAAGATAAATTCGGGGGCAAAGACCAGCAGCAGCCCGATTGCGGCCAGAAGCAGAGCAAACGAGAGAGCAGGGTCTTCGTCCTGGCCTGCCCGCACAAAGCGTTGCCATACCAGGGCCACCACCAGGGCAAGCAGCCCCCCCATCAGCAGAAAAGTCCAAGGGCGGGCCAGCCAGCGGGCCATAATTGCGGCAGGATAAGTGACATCCTGGGAGGGCAGAGCCATGCTGCCGAGCAAAATGTCGCCACTTTGTGTCGTGGTGGCAACAAGCAACGAGCCAGCGACAAAGAGCAAGGGCAATCCCCATATCATCACCGCCAGACCGCCAACGAGTCGAAGAGGCAGAGGCGCACTGGGGTGCGCACTGTGGGACGCACTGGGGTCAGAAGCCGAGGGCCAGGCCAACACGATCAAACTGCCCAGGCCGAGCAGGAAATGGCCGAACATCAACAGGAATTGGGGCAGATGGGTTGGGTTGAAAAAGTTCACAACCACGCCGCCCGCCTGACTTTGGGCCGTGAGAAAATAGGGGAAATAGACGATCACCGTGCCAACCAGGATAACACCCGCCAGCCCCCCTGCCAGCCAGCCAGCCCGTTTCGGACCATACGCGTCCTTGGCAACCCATAACATACAGAGGGTGATCAGCAGCCAATAGGGTGGAAAGTCCCATGTGTTGAGAAAAATCAACCCACCCACGGCCAAAACGAGCAGAATCAGTCCAGGGATGCCCAAGGGGATCAGAGAAATGATCTCGCGGAACGTGCCACCGGCCTGGGATTTCTCATCGCTGCCAGAGGTTGCCGCCCGGCCAGACAAGAAGAGATTCAGCGCCAAAGCCACCACCAGCAGCACAAAGGGCATTGCCAGCACATGGGGATGATTATCACCCAATAGGTAGCTAAACATAGGGAACTCGTCGATCACCTCGACATGGTCGCCCAGCAAGGTGCTATCGGCCAGCACCCGGCTGCTGCGCCACCACCACCAGCCATTGTCGATATACCACAGGTTGGTGATCCGGGCCTGATCGGGAAAATTGCGCACATTAAAAAAACGGGCCAGGCCATCAATCGCAACGCCCTGCGCGTAGAGCCACTCTAAAATGCCCTGCAAGTTCCCCGTGCCACCCACGGCAACAGCCGACAACAGCCCCCCAGCCACAGCCGAAAGGCTGAATCTCCCCTGGTCGCCGCTAGTCCGCGCCGAACAGCCCGCAGCCAGCAGATTGTAGCCAAGGCCAAAGCTCCCCACCCACAGCAGCCCAAACCAGCAGGCCTGCCCCAGGTTGTAGGCAATCTCGGGGAGCTGGCCGGTAAGATGGGTCAGGGTGATGAGCAGCCAGTAGCCAAAATAGTAGTAGCTGATGGCGTAACCCGACAGCCAGGGGTCGCGGGGTGGAAAGGTGGGGCTTGCCCAGATGCCGCTCATGAACATCAAATCCATGGGCTTCTCGGTGTGATTCGCGGCCGGATCATAGGCGCGCACAAGCGTCCAGAAGGCAAAGGCCACAAGGAAAAGGCATTCCACGCTGAGCAGATAGCGCCAGCCACCAGCAAAGGGGAGCCGTCGCGCGCGCCACATGCCGACGATCTGTCCCCAGCCTATCACAGCGCTTAACCCGGCAACGATGGCAAAAGCCAGCCACGCACCCCCGGCTTCGTTGCGCAGCAGACCATAGCTTGTGCCCAGCCAGAGCAGCCCGCCCACCAGCAAAATCCCCAGGCTTTTGGCAAAGGCATAGCCACGGTCGGGCAACGCGCCAAAAAGACGCAGTGCCAACGGCAACGCGGCCAGAGAAATGAGTTGAACGACCAGATACCAGACAATAAAATCGACAAAAATAGCACGCATAAACAGGACTCAACCCCATTCGTTACAGCGTTAACAATACCTGACCCGCGGCTGCCTGCCGAATCGCCAACTGGTGATCCCGGTGCAAGCCATCGGGCAGATCATCCGGCGCAAAATAGACCGCTTCCAGAATCTCCGTCGGGTCCAATACCATCTGCCCACCAGTGATGCGCCCCTGCAAGATAAAATCGGCATGGAGATGGGTGGTGCGTTGGAATACCAAGCGGTCGGCAACAACGGTCAGATTCGTCTCTTCGCGCATCTCCCGTTGCCAGCCCTGCACCAGATTTTCGCCCCTGTCCAGCAGGCCACCGGGCAACCCCCAGGGGTTGTGGTGGTGAAAACGGTGGCGCAGCAGCAGCACCTCGCCCGCCGGGTTGAAGACAATGCCGCTGACTCCGATCACCAGTTTGGGCCGCAGCAGCCATATAATCCGCCATTGCACAAACCTGGGAATCATCCGCCAGAGGCGAGAGAGTATCACGGTTTTGAAATTTACCGCAGGTTCGCTATTCATCTATGAAGCCGTTGCCGGGGCAAAACGCCCATCTGCCAGTGGCACAAGCCGCCCGGCCACAGCATAAATCGTTACCCGGTCGTTGGCATAGAGCACCGACAGGCCACCTTCGATCACCAGCTGGTCAAACTTGATGGCTGCCAGGGGGTGTTCGTGATTTTCCAGTTGCCCCACATAGATCAGGGAGATGTCCAGTTCGCTGATCAGTTGGCGGGTGCGCCCCAGATCATCCGTGTTCCAAAATTCGCCCAGCAGCGCGCCCCGTGCGCCCACCAGTTCGCCCCAGCGCTGCTCGCCTTCGTGCATGCCGCTCACACCGCTCAAGCCTGTCATCGACGCCACCCGGCTGCCCCCAGCCCGGTAGTATTCCAACGTGGACGATTCCGCCACCACCAAATTGCCCCGCACATGTGCCAGCAGCCAGTTGATCGCCTCGCGATCGTAGCGCAGTTCGATGGAATTGTTGCCGTCGGGCCAGGTGTACACCCCCTC
>JAHEML010000277.1:0-4169 GCA_024643705.1 Caldilineaceae bacterium
CAGAGATAGCAAGACGCAATTGGTAACAGGGGAGAGGCAAACGTGGGCGTCAACCCACGTTTGCCTCTCCCCTCTTCATTCCCCACACCCCGATAACATTGGATTGGATTTCGCCTCGTGCTATCATAGTCTCCACGGAAACGATCCCATCGCTTGCCCCTCAAGCGTCATCCCACACAGGAAACCCCAATGCAACCCCTACGCGTCGCACTGGCCCAGACCAACTGGCCGGATAGCCGGGCAGAAATAATCCGTGTCTACCGGGAGCTGGCAGCCGAAGCCGCAGGCCGGGGCGCGGGGCTGCTCTGCTTGCAGGAGTTCACTCTTTCGCCCTACTTCGCCAGCGTGATCGACCAGGCCAACTACGCCTGGGCCGAACCTCTCACCGGTGGCGAGTCGGACCATCTCTTTGGCGAGCTGGCCCACACAAATGACATCTACCTGGTGGGCAGCATCTTCGAGCGTGCCGACGACGGGCGCTACTGGGATACCGCCGTTCTCTACGCGCCCTCCGGCCAACAGATCGGCCACACCCGCAAAGTTCACATTCCCCAGGGCGAGGGCTACCACGAAGATCACTATTTTGCCGGTTTCGACCAGTTCCCCGTCCACGATATTGGGGGTGTGGCTACTTCGCTGCCCACCTGCTACGATCAGTGGTTCCCCGAAATGTCCCGCATTTGCGCGCTCAATGGTGCTGAGTTTATCTTCTATCCCACGGCCATCGGCTCGGAACCCGACGCACCCCAGATCGACACCGCCGACGCCTGGTGCACGGTTATGCGGGGGCAGGCGATTGCCAACGGGGTATTTGTGGCCGCGGCCAACCGCACGGGCATCGAGGGGGTCGCATTCTACGGCAGCAGCTTCATCTGCGACCCAATGGGGCATATTTTGGCCCAAGCCAGCCGAGCCGAAACGGAAGTCATCGTCGCCGATTTGGACCCCGCGCTCTTTGCACTCTGGCGCAAATTGTTCCCCCTGCTGAAACAGCGCAGACCGGGGGTGTACAGCCGGTTAACTGCCGCATAGATATAGGTTCTGCGTGGGCACCCTAAGTTCCAATGAGAATCGCATCACTCTTTACCGGGGCTGCTGCGTGTGCTATACTCCTGTTGTGCCAATGTAATGAATTTGTGAAAGGTAATGCAATGACAATTTTACAAGAACATGTTCGCAGCGTTACTACAAAAGGCCAGGTAACGATCCCCGCGTATGTGCGCGAATTTCTGGGGCTGCGTCCGGGCGAGAAGGTGATCTTTCGCATTGTGGAGGACAGGGTGGAGTTGGTTCCCGCCCAAATGACTTTGGATGAAGCGTTTGGTTCGGTCCAACCCCTTCAACAACCGGAAGATTTTCGCTCAATACGTCAGGTTGCCCGGGAAGAGCGGGTGGATAAAATTCTTGCCGAAATGCGAGGGGGGTAGGCGGTGCATTTTGTCGATACGAATATCTTTATCCGCTATCTCACCAATGATGATCCCGCCAAAGCCCGTGCCTGTTTGGAACTTTTTAAGCAGGTCGAGCGCAATGAGATCGTGCTCTTTACCTCCGAAACAGTGATTGCAGAGGTAGCCTACGTCCTTGCTTCAGCCCGACTGTATGGTCTGGCACATGCAGAAATTCGAGACCGCCTGGTTGCGATTTTGACTCTGGCAGGGTTGCGGATGCCCGATAAGACTGTCTGTTTACGTGCGCTTGAATTGTATGCTGCCCATACCGTCGACTTCGAAGATGCGCTTGCTGTGGCCCACATGGAACGCCAACAGATGACAGCAATCTACAGCTATGGTCATGACTTTGAAAAAATTTCCGGCGTCGAGCGATTTGAACCTTCGCCTGTGATTGACTGATCCCACACTGATCCCACACTGATAACATATCCCTATACCAACCTAAACCTATCGGGAGCTCCCTGGTGAACACCCAAGAAATCCTCGAAAAACAACGCAAGCATCTCTGGCCCAACCATCTGCTCTACTACACCGAACCCCTGCCTCTGGAACGGGGCGAGGGGCTGTATGTGTGGGATGTGGAGGGCAACAAATATCTCGACTTTTTCGCCGGGATTTTGACGACGAGCGTGGGACACAACAACCCCCATGTCAACAAACGGGTACACGAGCAGGTGGACAAGATGCTCCATTCCTCCACCCTCTACCCCAATCCAGTGCATGTGGAGCTGGCCGAGAAGCTGGCCGAGATCACCCCCGGCAATTTGGACACTTTCTACTTTGGTGCGTCGGGAACCGATGCAGACGAAACCGCCGTGCAGATTGCCAAAATCGCCACCGGCCACTCCGAAGTCATCGCTCTGCGCCACGGCTACAGCGGCAAATCGCCCATGGGGATGGCGCTTACCGGCCAATCTTCCTGGCGGATCGGCGGTACACAGATTGCGGGTATCAAGCACGCGCTCAACCCCTACTGCTACCGCTGCCCGCTGAAAATGACCTATCCAGAATGTGGGGTGGCCTGCGCCGAAGATGTGGAGGATGTAATCCGCACCACCACCTCCGGCAAAATCGCCGCCTTCCTGGCCGAACCGATTCAGGGTGTGGGGGGCTTTGTCACCGCGCCGCCCGAATACTTTCCCATTGTGGAGGAGATCACCCACCGGTACGGTGGCCTGCTCATCATCGACGAAGTGCAGACAGGCTTCGGGCGCACAGGCGAGCATTGGTTCGCCATCGAACGCTCTGGCGTGGTGCCGGATGTGCTGACAATGGCCAAGGGCATCGCCAACGGTATGCCTCTTTCCGCGGTTGCCACCACCCCGGAGATCGCCGCTGCTACTGTCGGAGCAGGTCTCACACTGAGTACCTTTGGCGGCAATCCGGTCGCCTGTGCGGCCAGCCTGGGAACCCTGGAGGCCATGCACGAAGACGCGCCGCCATCCCGCACTGCGGATGTGGGCGGCCATTTGCGCGCCGGGCTGGAACGCCTGCAAGAGAAATATCCCCTCATCGGCGACGTGCGCGGGATGGGGTTGATGCAGGGCGTGGAGATGGTGCGGGATCGCGCCACAAAAGAACCGGCTGTCCAAGAGGTAGCCGCGCTCTTTGAAGTGACCAAAAAGCTTGGCCTGCTCATCGGCAAAGGCGGGTTGTACAGCAACGTCTTGCGCATTGCGCCGCCCCTCACCGCCACCAAAGAGCACGTGGACGAGGCGCTGGAGAAATTGGATTATGCCTTTGGGCAAGTGCAAGAGATGAGTTCTTAACGCAATGACGCAAAGGAGCAATGACGCGGAGAAAAGTACCATTGCTTTGCGACTCTACATCCCTGCGCCTTTGCGTTAAGATTTTTACCCTTCACATATTCCACAGGTGACAAATGCCTACAATCAATCTCATCACAGAAGTACCCGGCCCCCGCAGCCAGGCCATCGTCGCCCGGCGGGAAGCTGCGTCGGCCCGGGGCGCGGCCAAACTGACCAATATCGCCGTCGAATCTGCCCACGGCGCGGCGGTTACAGACGTGGACGGCAACACTCTCCTCGACTTTGCGGGCGGCATCGGTGTGCTGGCTGTGGGCCACACGCCGGAAAATGTCGTGTCCGCGCTGCAACAGCAGGCCGCCAAATTGATCCACATGTGTTCCATTGTGGCAACCTACGAGCCATTCGTGGAAGTCTGCGAACTGCTCAACGCGGCCGCGCCAGGCGATTTTGCCAAGAAGACGGTTCTTCTCAACAGCGGCGCAGAAGCCGTGGAAACGGCCATCAAAATTGCCCGCGCCCACACGGGTCGCAGCGGCATCGTCGTCTTCGAAGGGGCCTATCACGGGCGCACAAATCTGACCCTGGGCATGACCAGCAAGTACGCTCTCTTCAAAAAGGGTTTTGGTCCCTATCCCGCCGAAATCTACCGGCTGCCCTTCCCCAACATCTACCGCAGGCCGGATGAGATGAGCGAGGAGGGTTTTGTGGAGTGGTCGGTGCGCCAATTGGAAAATGCGCTCATCGCCCAGGTAGACCCGTCCAGCGTGGCCGCGATTGTCATCGAGCCAGTACAGGGCGAAGGTGGATTTATTCCCACGCCGCCTGCTTTTCTCCAGCGCATCCGGCAAATCTGCGACCAGCACGGCATTGTGATGGTCGCAGACGAAATCCAGAGCGGCTTTGGGCGCACGGGAAAACTCTTTGCCATCGAACATTACGACATCGC
>JAHEML010000277.1:4179-5951 GCA_024643705.1 Caldilineaceae bacterium
CAAAGCCGACATTGTGGACGCACCCCATCCCGGCGGGCTGGGTGGCACATACAGCGGCAATCCCCTGGCCTGTGTGGCCGCTGTCGAAGCCATCAAAAGCATCAACACGCCCGAATTTCTGGCACAATCGGTCCGGGTCGGGAAGCATATCCGCCATCACCTGGAGCGTTTACAGGCCCAATACCCGGATCGCGTCGGCGATGTGCGGGGGCTGGGCGCGATGCTGGCAATGGAGATGGTCACCGATGCCGCTTCCAAAACGCCAGATATGGCGACCACCGGCGCGATCACAACGGCAACGGTTAAGCGTGGCCTCATCACCATCCGCGCCGGGCTGTACAGCAATTGTGTGCGTTTCCTGCCCCCCCTCACCGTCAGCGATGAGCAGATCGACGAAGCGATGGGGGTGTTGGGAGAGGTGTTGGCCGAAATTCTGTAAAGCAGCAAGAGGTAGGAGATAGGAGATTGAGTATGCGACCTTCAATCTCCTATCTCCTATCTCGAATACCCAATTTCCAGTTTCTCAATCATCCAGGACCTATCCTATGTCCACCCTCCGCTTCGTCAACCTCCTGCCCGAACATGCGGCCCAGTTGGCCGAGTTGCAGAAGATTTGCTACCCATACACACCACTGGAAGAACTCTACAAAGAGCACGAATTTGTTCAACACGCGGCGGCCTTTCCCGAAGGCACATTTGTGGCGCTGGATGGTGAAAAGGTTGTGGGGGTGGGCGCGGGGGTCTTCCTCGACTTTGACTTCGAGCATCCGGAACATGATCTCGACGAGCTGACCGGAACTGGCTACGAGAATCATAATTGGGACGGCGCTTGGTACTACGGCACTGAAATCGGCGTTCACCCGGATTATCAAGGACAGGGCATTGGTCGGCGTCTTTATGAATTGCGCAAAGATTTGGTGGTGCGCCACAACAAGCATGGCATTGTGGCGGGCGGCGTCTTGCCCGGCTATGCCCACCACCGGGATGCGATGAGCGCACAGGAGTATGTGACGCGGGTGGTGGCGGGGGAATTGTTCGATCCGACCCTGACCATCCAGTTGCGCAACGGCTTTACCGTTCGTGGGGTGCTAGAAAACTACTTCCCCGATGATCAGACCGGCGGCTGGGCGTCGCTGATTGTTTGGGAGAACCCGGACTATAGAAAGAAGGAGACGGATTGACACTGAACGGAACGATTCACACGGATCATACATCGAATCCAACTACCGACGGCTACCGAATGCCCGCCGAGTGGGAAAAACATAGCCGCACCTGGATGCTCTGGCCTTTCCGTGCCGATGTCTGGCGCGAGAACGCCCGGCCAGCGCAGAAAGCCTTTGCCGCGGTGGCCGAGGCCATCGCCCGTTTCGAGCCGGTGACCGTGGGCGTGCTGCCCGCGTTGGTTGAGGATGCGCGCCAACTATTGCCGCCCTCCATAGACATCATGGCTGTGGAGATCATGGCTATAGAGATCATGGCTATAGAATACAACGACGCCTGGGTCCGAGACAGCGGCCCCACTTTTTTGGTAGATGGCCGGGGCAATCTGGCTGGGGTAGACTGGCCTTTCAACGCATGGGGCGGCCATTATAGCGACTATGCAGCCGACGACGCTCTGGCCGGACACATCTTACAGGCCGCCCGTGCGCACCCCTATCGCGCCGACCTCATCATGGAAGGGGGCGCGCTGCACTCCGATGGGGAAGGCACGTTGATTGTGGTGGCCGAAAATCTGCTCCATGCCAACCGCAACCCCCATCTGCGCCAAGATG
>JAHEML010000278.1 GCA_024643705.1 Caldilineaceae bacterium
GGTGATCTTCGCGGCTACATCCAGCGGATCCAAGGTCAAAGATTCGTCTACCTCGGCCACAATTGGGATACCGCCCACCGCCAGAACAGCCGTGGCCGAAGCGATCCATGTATACGCGGGCACAATCACCTCATCTCCCGATTCCACACCCACAGCTTGCAGACCGCAGATGAGCGCGGCTGTGCCCGACGTGACAGCCAGCGCCCGCTTCACCCCCACCGACGCCGCAAAGACTTTCTCCAGGGCCTCCACCTTCGATTCACCGCCGCTGGGGCCGTAGAAACGGAAGAGGCGCTTGGAGCGCAGCACATCCAACACTGCCGCCTCTTCCTCTTCGGCTATAATCATCCCGCCAGGAAACATGGGCGGATCGGGCTGCTGGCGGGCTGGTGTTCCACCATGAATTGCCAGTCTTTGTGGGTCAAGCGCCTGAACAGTCATTGGATTCCCTTTCGCTGCGAGTTCTGGGTATGGCTCAATCTGGGTATGGCCGAATCGTTTCACGGTTGAATCTGAATGTCTGCCACGTGGACAAAATCCTCCCCATCGGGCAACCGAAGACGAGGCAACCCGTCGGTATTGGCAGCATAGACCGCAACGATCAAGCGGTAGATACCTGGCAATTGGGGCGCGGGCAGACTTATTATCTGGGAAACCACCTCATTGGGCAACCAGAGAGACGAGTCGCGGGGCAATTTCTCGTCCCGTTGACCCGCAGGGCGGCCATTTTCGTCCAGCCACTGCACGCTCATTGTGTAATCGGTGAGTATCTCACCCGTAGACTGCCAGACAAAGGTCAGCGGCAGCACAGCGCCCGGACGAACTTGGGCAGGCAGATCATCTCCCCCAAGCCCGGCCAGGGTGACCTGATCGCCAAAAGTGGCAAACAGCGCCGGTTCCAAAGTGGGCAAAACGAAAACCCGTTCGGTTGCCAGCACTGTCACCGGCAATTCAACTCCACGGGTGGGGTCGGAATCCAGACCCACCGCCAACCGATAGTCACCCGGCAGCAGTTCCGCAGGCACCAAAAGCTGATGAACCGTGCGCAGCGCTTGCCCAGCCGCCAGGGTAAGACTGTTGGGTAACTGCACAACCTCCCCTATCCGCTCCCCATCTTGTCCCATCCACGCCACAGTCAACGGCCCGACGGTTCGGGCATCTTCCGAAAACCAGCGAAGCTGGAATTCGACTGCATCACCCGCCTCAACACTCTCGCCCACAAGAATCGGCTGGGCGAAAAGACCGTCCAGCAGCCCCTGCCAAGTGGTTGGGTCGTCATCGGTCACCAAAGGGATAGGTTCGTCCAGAACAATCGGCAAGAGCACCCGTTTGCCCAGGCGAGTATCGTTGGGGCCAAACAAGTCTAGCCCGGCAGCATCCGCAGCAGGGTCGTAAACGCCCAGGGACAATTGATAGTTCCCGGCAGGCGCACCTGTGCCCACCCACTCGGCCGCGGGGATACGCCCGACCACAATCTGCCCAATCTGCCAGCGAAACGTGGGGAAATCATAGGCTGCGGGCCGGCGATCACCCAGCCGCGCGTAAAGCAGCCCGCTCTCTGTGCGGGTCTCTCCGGTCAAGTAGAGATCGGGCAAAGGTGACTGGGGATCGGTCAGCCGCCAAAAGAGCAGCAGATCGCCCCCTTCAGCCACCGACGAGCCGAGCAGTTCCACAGTGTTGCCGAAATTCGCCTGAATTGGCTGTTGGATAGGCGGTGCAGCGCTGATCTCCTTGGGGTCCAGATCAACAAAATGGCGCAGGCGAATACCCCAAAATTGGGCGTCCAGAGGCTGCTGATTCCCGGCACGGTTCAGCTGCAAACCAGCCGCGTCTGTTGGGTCGATCACCTCTGCTTGCCAGTCGATCAACCAGACGCCCTTTTTACCCTGGAGGGTTGGCCGCAAAATGGCAGCGCTTGTCTCCATGTCCACCACCGCGTTCACATCCAGGATTTCGATCTCCGGCAACCGTACCGGCTCGATCTCCGGCGCGTAGTAGCGCCAAACGGGCCAGGCATGACCGCTCACCAACACCACAGACTCATCCCCCACCTTCTGCCCTTGCACATACCCGGCAACTTCTCGCCACTGGTCTTTGGTAAAGGCGCTGTTGGTAAACCAATTCATGTCGGCCTGGATGAAGCCAGCCAGCAACAGCCCTGTGCCCACCAACCCAGCAATAGCCGGGATGCCGCGGGGTTCGGTGTTGCAGGCCACCCGCTGCAAACGCTGCCAAATGGGGATAAATGCGCGCAGCAATTCGGCCAGCCCAGCGCTCCAAATCAACAGCAGCCCTGGTAGCGCCACCATGACATAGCGGGCATTGAACTTGGGTGTGAAGGATGCGAGACCGAGGACGGCAATAATTGGGACAAGGAGGATAAGAGTTGCGAATTGCGGGTTGCGAATTGCAGGTTGAGCGAGATCGGTCAAATCGCTTTTGCGGAGTAGAAGACCAAACAGCGCCAGCAGAGTGACCGCACCGTACATCCAAAGCAGCCGGATGGCTTGGGCTTCCAACACTGTCTCGCCGCTGGTGAAACGGATAGCAACCGAGATCAGGGCTTCCCATACCTTCAGCCGCCCACCCCAATAGCTTGTGTCTACATCCAGCCGAGCGAAGAGAGTACCCAACCAAGGGAGATAAAAGAGGACAACGGCAGCGTTGGCGGCAAGCCAGGGGAGCGAATTGCGAATTGCGAATTGCGAATTGCGCGAAGCGTGACCTGTGAAGCGTGAAACATGGATTACATGGAGAAGGTGGGCGATATTGACGGCGAGAAGGAAAAATGCGGCGAAGTAATGGGTATAGAGAGCCACCACAGCAGCAAGCGCATAAATTCCCCACCAAACCCAAAGACCCATCTCGCCTGGGGGCTGCTTTTCCCTCTTTGCATCTTTGCTCCTCTGCGCCTCTGCGTTAACATCTTTCATTTGCCTATGCGTAGCGCCGCAAACACAGTACGCAATCCCGGTTCCCAACGCTACCAGCAGGGAATACATGCGCGCCTCTTGGCTGTAGTAGAGCAGCAGGGGATGAAAGGCAGCAAAGAGCGCGGCCAGCACACCGGTCAAGCGGCTGCGGCTCCAACGGATCGCCAGTACAGTGAGCAGCGGCACCATCAACAGGCCAAAAAAGACCGAGACAAAGCGCAAACTCCACTCGCTCCAGCCTGCCAGCCGTCCCCAGCCAGCCACCAAAATATAATAGAAAGGGGGTTGGATGTCGTCGGCTGTCCACTGGGTCAACGAAGCCAGGTCGTACTGGGCCACAATTGCAGTCACCCCTTCATCGTACCAAAGACTTTGGCTGTCCAGTTTGTAGACGCGCAGAGAAAAGGCACACAAAATCAATGCCAGCAGTGTAATTCGGTATACGTGGTTGGGTGGATTAGCCATCCCACTTTGCCGGGTTGCAGGTGGGGCGGCGGGCAGGGAATAAATGGTTGCTCATGGCTACACAGTATATCACCTCTGCTGGGGGGTGATTGAATCGGCTTCCTACACGTCTCTACACCGAATTTCTAAATTACACCCCAAGCACATTTATGTTTGACAGAGACAGGCGCGCGTGATTTACTGGAATGCTGGATTCTTGCTCTTTGTCCCAAAATCCATCCCATTTCAAACAGAACGACACAATGAGTATTGGAGAGCATATAATGGAAAAAATTCGCTGGGGTATCCTGGGCACAGGCCGCATTGCCGGTGACTTTGCCAGGGGCCTGACGGCTGTGGACGACGCAGAATTGGTCGCAGTCGGTTCGCGCACACCAGAATCGGCCAACGCCTTTGCCGACCGCTTCGACATCCCCACCCGCCACCCATCCTACGCGGCGCTGGCCTCCGACCCCAATGTAGACATCGTCTACATTGCCACGCCCCATTCCCTGCACAAAGAGAACACGATCCTCTGCCTGGAAGGTGGTCGGGCCGTCCTCTGCGAGAAGCCCTTCGCCATCAACACCGGCGAAGCAGAAGAGATGATTGCAGCGTCGCAACGCACAGGCACCTTTTTGATGGAAGCCATGTGGACCCACTGCCTGCCCCATATGCAGGCCATTGCAGCGCTCATCGCAGATGGAGCCATCGGGGATATCCAGGTCATCCAGGCCGATTTCTGCTTCCGCTCCAAGGTGAATCCGGCCAGCCGTCTCTACCGCCCGGAGCTGGGCGGGGGCGCGCTGCTGGATGTGGGCGTCTATCCCGTGGCCCTGGCCTATCGCTTCCTGGGCCAGCCGGACGAAGTGCGCACTTGGGCACACTTGGGCGAAACAGGCGTAGACGAGAATGCGGGCATCCTCTTCGGCTACAAAAGCGGCGCGCTGGCGATGATGACAACCTCGGTGCGGGCCAATACCAGCCACGTTGCCCGTATCTCCGGCTCTGCCGGCGAGATCATCATCCACGAGCGCTGGTGGGGGCCATCCGGCTTCACCCTGCAACGCGCAGGCCACGACCCAGAAGAGATTCGCCCGGAAACCGTGGGCAATGGCTGGAACTACGAAGCAATGGAAGCAGGCCGCTGCCTGCGCGAAGGGCTGACCGAAAGCCCGATTGTGTCCCATGCCGACACCCTGGCCGTGATGCGTCTGCTGGATGGGCTCCGGGCCGAATGGGGCCTGCGCTACCCGATGGAATAAAAAAATACTGGTTCATTGGCTCATGATCTTCAATCGTACTTTCAAGCCGATTGGAGCACTTACCCCCAGTGAACCAACCAACTAATACCCCTTTTTTCACTTGGAGAAACCACAATGGAATATGGAAAGATTGTTGGCATCGACAAACCAGTATCCCGGCTGGTGCAGGGAACTGTGATGCTTCACACAAGCCAAATGGCAGAAGGCTTTGAACTGCTCGACGCCATTTTTGAAGCAGGCGGCACCACCTTTGACACAGCCCACGGCTATGGTGGCGGCGAGTGCGAGCGCACCCTGGGCGCATGGATCAATGACCGGGGCATCCGGGATCAAGTAGTGATTTTGGGCAAAGGCGCACACCACAACCGGGATCGACAACGGGTGACACCCTTCGACATCACCGCCGATCTGCACGATTCCCTGGCCCGCATGAACATCGACTTTATCGACCTCTACGTGCTGCACCGGGATGATCCATCCAAACCCGTGGGGCCGATCGTCGAGGTGCTGAACGAACATCACAACGCGGGCAAAATCGGCTCCTTTGGCGGCTCCAACTGGACCCCCGCCCGCATTGCCGAGGCCAACGCCTACGCAGCGGCCAACGGCCTGAAGCCATTTGTGGTCAGCAGCCCCAACTTCAGCATGGCTGTACAGAAGGAATCACCCTGGGAAAACTGTTTGAGCATTGCCGGCCCAGATGCAGCCGCGGATCGAGCGTGGTACAAGGAGCAGAAGATGCCCCTCTTCGTCTGGTCGAGCCTGGCCGGTGGCTTTCTCACTGGGCGCTTCCGCCGGGACAACCTGGACAGCTTCAGCGGTTACAATGACGAGCTGGTGGTGCGCTGCTATTGCACCGAAGAAAATTTTGGGCGCATCGACCGGGCCGAAGAAATCGCTAAAGAGAAAGGGCTGACCTTGCCCCAGATTTCCCTCTCCTACGTGCTGCACAGTGGGCTGGATGTCTACGCCCTGGTGGGAACCCGCACAGGCGCAGAGTTCCGCGAAAACATCCATGCCAGCCAGGTCAAGCTGAGTGCGGACGAAGTAGCCTACATCAACGGCCAGTAGTGACACAGGAACCATCTCTTACTGCATGCGCTTGACGTGTCAAAAAAGAGCTGCCAGGTTTTGAAACCTGGCAGCTCTTTGTATTCCAACGCGATGCAGTCTTGACTAGGTACATCGTAAAATATGTCTTTTGTGGGTACGGCTTTTAGCCGCAAAACTGGCAAAATGCTCTCGATCCTCGTGAAAAGAATGGGTACTGTATGCTTGCGCTGCTTGCAGCA
>JAHEML010000279.1 GCA_024643705.1 Caldilineaceae bacterium
GTTCCGCTGGTCATGCGCACTGTGAGCATAGACTCATAACGCTCGTGATGGTGGACAAGTTTACGTTCGACAACGGCCATGCCTTGCTGGCGTGCTAGCAGTTCCGCGTTGACTAGGTTCACACGATCCGCCACGATTCCTGTGAGTACCCCTTTGATGGCCCCAGCCTTGACATAAGCCAGATCGTGCTCGGCAATGGGGCCATGCGCGGTGACTTCCAGCCGATCAATGCCCTGGCCGTCCAGTTGACGCAAAAAGCGTCCCATTCGTTCCACCAGATCGATGTAGGGAATCAGCGCATTGAGGGATTTGGGCGGCAGTATGGGCGCGTTGACTGCATAGCGGGCCGGTCGACCATCGAGAATATCCAAAACCTGCACGGCTACATCCTCGGCCACCTTCTCCTGGGCTTCTACCGTGCTGCCGCCTAGATGGGGGGTGAGGATAATTTTGGGATTGCCTCGCAGGGGGCTGTCGGTTGGGGGCGGCTCCACTTCGAACACGTCGATGGCCGCGCCAGCGATGTGACCGCGATTGATGGCATCGGCCAGAGCTGTTTCTTCAATAATGCCACCCCGGGCCACATTGAGCAGGCGAGCGCCCTGCTTCATTTGCGCCAGACGTTCCGCGTTGATCATGTGATGGGTGGTCTCTGTCATGGGTACGTGGACGGTCAGGAAATCCGATTGGGCAACCAGTTCGTCCAGAGTCACCAGTTCCACGCCACGTTGGGCGGCAAAGTCGGCAGTCACATAGGGATCATAGGCAATTACCTTCATTCCCAGCCCTGCGCCCCTCTCGGCTACTTCGCGCGCGATGCGGCCAAAGCCGACAACGCCCAGGGTCTTGCCCCGCACCTCCACACCCATAAATTCTGAGCGCTTCCACTTGCCTTCTTGCACATGCTGGTTGGCAAACGGAATGCCCCGGGCCAGGGCCATGAGCATAGCAATGGTATGTTCGGCTGCTGCCACCACATTGCCTGTGGGGGCATTGACAACAATCACACCGGCCTGGGTTGCGGCGTCCAGGTCGATATTGTCCACGCCGATACCGGCACGGGCTACCACCTGCAGGCGTGTGCCTGCCCGCAGCAGTGGCGCGGTCACTTGGGTGCTGCTGCGCACCAGCAACGCATCGTAATCAGGAATCACTTCGATCAATTGGTCGGGGGTCAACTCTGTGCGCACGTCCACATCCACATTGGGCGCTGCATAGAGAGGAACCAGGCCGCTTTCAGCGAGCTTGTCGCTCACCAGAATGCGAAAACGTGCGGTCATTCGAGTTTGTACCTTCCGCCTGTAGAAAACTGTACGGGCACACTTTCGGTGCCCGTACAGATGAAGTTTACATACTTTCCGGGGCACTCATCCCCATCAAGTGTAAGACACGAGCCAGGGCCGTGCGTGCGGCCCAACAAAGCAAAAAGCGTGCCCGACGCAGTTCATCCGGTTCGGCCTTGAGCACATGGCATTGATCATAAAACACGCTAAAGCTTCGGGCCAATTCCATGGCATAGTGGGTGAGGTTGTGGGGCGAAAGCTTGTCCACAGCAAAGTCGATCTGCTCCTCCATCTCCAGGATTTTGCGAATGAGGCCAAATTCTGTGGGATGGGCGAGCAGGGCCAATGCGTCGTCGTCGCCTGGCTGGGCCGCGCTGCCAGCAGCCAATCCTTCTTCGGCAGCCTTGAGCAAAATAGAGCAGATGCGCGCATGGTTCATTTGCACATAGTAGACTGGGTTTTCGTTTTTCTGCTCCACAGCCAGGGCCAAATCAAAGTCGATGCCACTTTCTGGGCCGCGGGTAAGGAGCATAAAGCGCACTGCATCTGCGCCCACATCTTCCACGACCTCGCGCAAGGTGAGGAAATCGCCCGAGCGCTTGCTCATCTTTACTTCCTGACCGTCTCGCAGGAGTTTGACCAGGTTGTAGAGCACGATCACCAGTCGATCCGGATCCAGCCCCAGCGCGGCCATGATCGCACCCATTCGCGGCACATGGCCTTGATGGTCCACCGCCCAGATGTTGACCACCCGGTCGAAGCCCCGGCGCACAAATTTATCGTAGTGATAGGCGATGTCGCTGGCGAAGTAGGTGGGCATCCCGTTGGATTTCACCACCACTTCGTCTTTATCGTTTTTGGGATAATTGCTGGCCCGGAACCAGCGCGCGCCGTCCCACTCGCCAATATCGCCTTTTTCGGTCAAGTCCGCCAGCAGTTGCTCCACCAATCCTTCGTCGTGCAGGCTCTGCTCGCTGAACCAGCGATCGTAGCGAATACCAATCAAGCTCAGTTCGTCGGCCAAATCGGCCAAGACGATGGCAAGACCCTTTTCGCGCAGGGTCGCCAGCACCGTATGTCGGGGTAGCAACAGCAGGCTCTCACCCACCTCGGCCTGAATCTGCTGGGCATAGCCAATCATGTAGTCGCCCTTGTAACCATCTTGGGGCAGTTCCACATCCTGGCCGTAGAGTTGCTGATAGCGGGCATAAAGGGTTTGGGCAAAGAGATCGAGCTGATTGCCCACGTCGTTGACGTAGAATTCCCGCTGCACATCGTAACCGGCTGCTTCCAACACCGAAGCCAGACTGTCACCCAGCACCGCATTACGTGCGCCGCCATAGTGGAGCGGACCAGTCGGGTTGGCGCTGACAAATTCCACCTGCCAGCGTGCACCGTCCCCCCGGTTGATGTTACCAAAGGTGTCGCCCGCGTCGATGATGGCCCGCACGTGGTGTTGCAACCAGCGCTCGGCCAGGCGAATGTTGATAAAACCGGGGCCAGCCAGTTCCACCGCGCCGATCAACCCATCCACGGGGATATGGCCCACAATCGCCTGGGCGATCTGTCGGGGGTTGACCTTGTCACCGGTCTCCTTTTTCACCGCAGCCGCGGTGATCAGCGCGATATTCGTGGAGAAATCCCCGTGGTCCGCCTGTTTGGGACGTTCAATTGCAGGCGAGGCAATGGGAATATTGGGCAACTGGCCCGCGCTCTTGGCTGCGTCCACCGCCCCGCTGATGATTTCCTGGATTTGATCCCGTAACATAGAATTTCCGTTTTCTGTATAGCAATCAGCAGCGATAACGCCACATTCTATCAAGTCAAAGCTGATTGTCTTAAACCGCTGGGCCTACGTGCAACGCTTGAATGGGGATTGGCTCCGCTCGTCCGCGCAATTCGATAGTCATCGGCGTCGCTCCGGATGTTTCGGCTCCCGCCATGCAGCAAGTCATACTGACAAGAATCTGACCAACATCGGCTTTGGAGGCCAGCCGCGCCGCAGTATTGGCAGTGTCGCCAAGCACGGTGATGACGCTCATCTTGTCCGACGAGCCAACCGCGCCGACGAAAGCCTGGCCTGTATGGACACCTGCTCCTACACCAACCCACGGCCCCTTCGGATCCGTGTGTCCGGTGGCTACCAGCAACGCCCGGGCAGCACCCACAGCACAAGCAGCGTGGTTTGGTCCCACAATACCTGGAGCGTAGATCCCCGCGACCTCATCACCAATCAACTTTTCAATCAGCGCACCCGAATCAATCAATACTTCGGTGGCAGCCTTATAAAACCGATCGATCAATTGGTGGAAATCAGATGGACTGAGCTGTTCGGCCAGTGCGGTAGAGCCTCGAATGTCGGCAAAGAGCAGAGTTACTTCTGTTTCAATGCCAACATTGTGTTCCTTCACAATAGTTTCACACCGCTTACAAAGTGTGGGATTCAGGCTTGATCCAGCACCGAAGCCTAGCAAATTGATCACGACCGACGCAGGACCGTTGAAAGGCGCGTTGCAGACCCGACAACGATTATGTCCTGGCAGAAGAGAGAAAACACGTTTTACGCCAAGAACCATTGGCTTCAGGTGCGAATGATCACCTGTGAGATACGCTCGCCAAAGAACCTCGGGCCATTCTGGAACAATGGATGATTCATCCATATAATGCAATACCCTCTCGCGTAAAGGGCAATGAATGCCTCCGACAGCCCAAACCGCAAGAAATCTGCGTCTGTAGCTCTTCTATGCGTCTGTACCGTTGTGGTTAGGATGCCCTCCAACCTGCCTATGCCTTTTCCATATCATACCAGTTCGGCCCAACCTCGGCATCCACCTTCAAGGGGATGTCAAGGGTGTAGGCCGATTCCATCACTTCCACCACCAGGGCTGTCACGGCTTCCCGCTCGGATGCGGGCATCTCCACAACAAGCTCGTCGTGAACTTGCAGCAACATGCGCGCCTTGTAGCCGCCATCCTGCAAGCGCTTGTGCAGATGGATCATGGCTATCTTGATCACATCGGCAGCCGTGCCCTGGATGGGCGCATTGATGGCGGCCCGTTCCAAGGCCTGTCGTTGGGTAAAGGGCAGCTTGGCCTGCAGCTCTGGGAAGAAACGCTTGCGGCCCAGGAGTGTCTCCACATACCCATCTTCGGTGGCTTTGCGGATGGTCTCGTCGATAAATGTGCGCACCTGCGGATAGGTAGCGAAATACTGATCCAAAAAGCGCTGTGCCTCGGCTGGCCCCATCTCCGAGCGGCTGCTCAGGCCATAGGCGCTGACGCCATAAATGGTGGCAAAGTTGATGGTCTTGGCAAGTCCCCGCTGGGATCGATCCACATCATTCAACGGCACATCAAAAAGTTTCGACGCGGTGGCCGCGTGAATATCCAGATCGTGGCGGAAAGCGTCCAACAGCCCTGGTTCTTGGGCCACATGGGCCAACACCCGTAGCTCCACCTGGCTGTAGTCGGCGGCCAACAGTAGCCAACCTTCTGGCGCAACAAACGCCTTGCGGATCTCTCGCCCCATTTCCGTGCGGATAGGGATATTCTGCAGGTTTGGGCTGTTGCTGCTCAGCCGCCCGGTGGACGAGCCTGTCTGGTTGTAGCTGGTATGCAGTCGCCCCGTCTCTGGATTGACCAGCACGGGTAGCGCGTCCACATAGGTCCCCCGCAGCTTCTCCAACTGACGCTGTTCCAAAATCAGATTCAGCGCCTCGGCCTGTTCCAGGTTCAAATCGTCGGTCGAGTTTGCCAGCTTGTCCAGTTCCCCGGCGGCTGTGCTGAAAAATCCCGATTTAGTCTTCTTCATCCCCGTTGTAGGGAAACCCATTTCTGCAAAGAGCACCTGGCTTAGCTGCTGGGTGCTGCGAATGTTGAATTCGTGACCGGCAATGTCATACAGCCGTTGCTCGCAGTAGAGCAGCCGCTCGGCCAGTTGGGTAGACATGTCAGCCAGAAACTCTGTGTCCAGGCTGATGCCCGCCATTTCCATTGCGGCCAGCACAGGCAGCAGGGGCAGTTCAATGCTCTCGTAGAGCTGCCAAAGACCAGCCTCTTTCACCCTGGGTTCGTAGAGATGGAAGAGTTGCAGGGTGGCGTCGCAGTCTGCTCCGCAATAGGCCCCCACCTGCTCGATGGGCGCGTAGTCGATAGTGACCTGTTTGCGCCCGCTTCCGATCAGTTCGCTGATCTCGGTCATGCGCCAGCCCAATTCACGTTCTGCACTGCTCTTCAATCCCAGCGAGCGGCTGGCCGGATCGAGCAACCAGGCAAGGGTCATGGTGTCGTGCCACAGCCCAGCCACCGGCAGCCCGTGGCGGATGCAGACAACCGCATCGTATTTGGTGTTGTGAGCCACTTTGGGCCGGTTGACATCGGCAAAAATGGGAGCCAGGGCAGCGCACACGGTTTCCCAGGGCAACTGCTCACCCTCTTGATGCGCCACGGGGATATAGGCCGCTTCGCCTGTACCCCAGGCCACGCCCAGGCCCACAAGTGCCGCCTGCATGGGGTCGGTGCCGGTTGTCTCCACGTCAAAGCTGATCAGGGGAGCAGCACTCAACTTTTCCACCACGGTCTGCAACCCAGCCTCGTCAATGACCGTGAGGTAGGGGTTCTCCACCGTAGCTGCTGCCGA
>JAHEML010000280.1 GCA_024643705.1 Caldilineaceae bacterium
GGCGGCGGGAAGGCAGCGCACTGGTGGGTCTCTACGCCTCCACCGAACATTTGACCGCGGGGCGGATTCACTTGGCTCCTGGTCAGCGCAGCGACGTGCAGGTTCACGGCGGGGATGAAAGCCTGCTGTTGTTGGCAGGGACGCTGAACATCCACTGCCCAGAGAAGACGGGTCAGCAGTGGTTCGAGTTGACGCCCCAGGACGGTTTTTATATTCCACAGGGCGCGCCCCACCAATACTACAATATGACGGGAGGGCCAGTGACGGCTGTTTTCGGCGTTGCGCCCCAGTATCTACAGGCGTGATTCAATCATGCCTGTACAGAATTTTCGCGGATGATACACTCTGATGAATACAGACATCTGTGCGATTGGGCTGGATGTGGGGGGGACGAAAATTGCCGGCGGGCTGGTCGTCCGGCGTACCGGGGATATTCTGCTGCGTCGGGTGATCCCGACCCTGGCAGCCCGGGGTGGGCAGGCTGTGCTGGACGACTGCCTGTCTCTGGCAGAAGGCTTGCTGGCCGAGGGTGAGGCCGCAGGCTACAGCGTGCAGGGGATCGGCGTTGGTGTGGCGGAGCTGGTCGATCTGGCCGGGAATGTGACCAGCGCCCACACAATTGACTGGCGAGCCTTGCCCGTGCAGGAGGGCTTTGCCCGCATCGCGCCTGCGGTTGTAGAGTCCGACGCTCGCGCCCCAGCCCTGGCCGAAGGAATGTACGGGGCAGGTCGGCCCTACCGCATCTTCTGTTACGTCACCGTGGGCACAGGCATCAGCTCCTGTCTGGTGGTAGAGGGACGCCCCTTTGCCGGGGCGCGGGGCAATGCGCTGGTGCTGGCGACCATGCCCTTGTCGACAGTTTGCACCACCTGCGGCGCGGCTCTGCACCCAGTGTTGGAAGAATTCGCCTCTGGCCCCGCTCTGGTCGCCCGCTACAATCAGGCCAGTGGGCGGCAGGTGGAACGGGGCGAAGCTGTTCTGGCCGCGGTGGCCGCGGGCGATCCGCTGGCCGCAGAGATTGTCGCTACGGCTGGTGATGCCTTGGGCAGCAGCGTGGGCTTTTTGGTCAATGTGCTGGACCCGGAGGCGGTGATCGTCGGCGGGGGGCTGGGGATGGCAGGCGGTCTCTATTGGGAGCGCTTTGTGGCGAGTGTACGCCAACATATCTACGCCGACACCACCCGCGCATTGCCTATTCTGCCCGCCCGCTTGGGGGTGGACGCAGGGCTGGTGGGTGCGGCCGTTGCCAGCTTTCAGTCCTGGAAAGAGCTGTGGGACGCAGATGTACGCAGATAGGCGCAGGTTAAATCCGTGTCATCTGCCACCTTTTGCTTGGAAGGATAGCCAGAATGTCGTCTTCTTTTTTGCTGCGTATTCCCGGCCTGGAACAGTGGCGCAGTTGGCCGCTGATCCGCCACTGGCGCACCCTCCAGTTTCGCCGTCTGCGCCCCTTTGCCGATGGACGTTCCACGGGCATGTCAGTCATCCGCACCTATTGGGAGAGCTTTTTAGAAGCGCACCGGGCCGACATTCGCGGGCGGGCGCTGGAAGTGGGAGAGACGGCTACCATCCGACGCTTTGGCGGCGACGCCGTGACCAGCGCCGAGGCCATCGATCTCGCTGCCCACAGCCCGGATGTAAAGGTGATCGCCGATCTCAGCCGGGCGGATCACGTGCCCTCCGACAGCTACGACTGCTTTGTCAATCAGTTCACAACGGCGGTCATCTACGACATCGAAGCTGCGCTCTATCACGCTGTGCGTATTTTGAAACCGGGGGGCGTGCTGCTCATCAACTTCTGGTGCGTCGATTTTTACCTGCACCGGGGGCTGGATATGGGGACGGGGGCGCCTCTGTATATGTATCACTGGCATACACCGATTCAGGTGCAGAATCTGCTGCGTGGGCTGGGGCTGGGCAATGACGACTTTTCTGTGACGATCTACGGCAACCTGCTGACACGCATGGCTTTTCTGATGAATCTGCCTGCCAGAGAACTAACCAGGCAAGAGGTGGATTTTGTGGATCCTGGACAGCCGTTGCTTATCTGTGCACGGGTGGTGAAACCGGATGGTTGGCAAACCCCGAAGCCAGTCTACAAAGAGCCGCTGTGGACGCCAACCGTCGCCCCCGCCCGCATGAGTGATCAAACCGGCCACTACGGAGACGAGTATGTGTGAGTGATGGGGGAAGTGAACAACGATGGTCAACAACGGTGGCAAAAGCTCCGATTAGGCACGATCAGCAATGAAAATCATCTACAGATGACATAGATTTTAGCAAAGGTATTCCGCGGTAATCCGAGTCTCCCGTCTCATCCGCGTTCTATTTTCAGGTTTGTTGTTCGACAGTGTGCAAAGCTGATTTCACACAAAGCCGATTTCATGCAAAGGAGAAGAAAATGGCACAGGTAGACAAGCGAAACAGAGCGAATGGTATCAATCGTCGTGACTTTTTGCGATGGAGTGGGCTGACCGGCGGGTCCCTTTTCCTGGTGGCCTGCGCCGCCCCTGCTGCGCCCGCCGCTCAACCCGCCGGCGGGGAAAGCGCAGCCCCGGCCGCGGCGCCGTCTGCAGAACAGACCACCATCTCCTGGTGGAATCAATTCTCGTCGGCCACCACCCAAGAGGTTTTCCCTGTGGTGGTGGGCCAGTTCGAGGAGTTGTATCCCGATGTCAAAGTGGAATTTGAGATCAGCGGCGGCCCTCCCGGCGGCGGTGATTACATCGAAGTGCTGTTGGCGCGCATCGCCGCGGGCAACCCGCCAGATACGATTACCCTGTGGACGCCGCCCAGCCAGTTTGGCGCGCAGGGCGCGTTGGTAGCCATCGACGATTTTATGGCAAATGCCAAATGGGCCAAGCCTGACGCCTTTTTTGAAGGACCGTTGAAGTCCTGCCAATGGAATGGGAGCACCTATGGCTTGCCCGCATCGGCTGGTGCGGGATCAATCTTCGTGAATGCGGACAAATTTGCCGAAGCCGGTATCTCGGCAGCCCGGGCCGATTTCCCCACCACCTGGGCCGGGTTGCAGGAACTCTCGGCTCAGTTCACCAAATGGGAAGGGGGCGACCTGAAGCAGGCAGGGATTGTGCCCTGGGCCGCAGGTTGGCTGAAACCAGTCTGGAGCGCGCTCAATGGCGGCCAACTTTTCGATGCGGACGCCAATACGTATGCGGTCGATAGTCCGCAGAACGCCGAGTGGTTGGGCGAATGGGTGACCTGGCTGGATGCAGAGTACGAGGGTGACGTGGAGAAGCTCAACTTCTATGGCACCTGGGGCAGCGCCTATGCTGACGGGGCCTTTCAGTTGGGGCTTTCCGCCATGACCCTGGACGGCAGTTGGGCCTGCACCGATGCCGAGATTCCCTTCGCCTGGGAGGTGATGCCCTTCCCCGTCGGTCCTAGCGGCTCCCAATCGGTGACGGGCTTCTGGCCCAACTGGTGGGCAATGCCCAAAGGCACGCCCCATCCCGACGAGGGCTTCCTTTTCAGCGAATTTCTCTGCACCGAGGGTTGGATCACCTGGTATCAGTCGGTGATGGACACACCCGCCTGGAAAGCCTTCCCCGAAGGGGTACTGACCAAAAAGCTGGTGGACACAGTGGGCGAAGAGCGGGCGCAGGAGATTCACAATTTCTACGCCGCCCAATTGGAGCATACCGCGGCAATGTGGAATTCGCCCATCGAAGATTTTGCCAGCGACACACTGGACGCGGCCATCGACGAAGTGTTGCACAAGACCAAAAGCCCGGCAGAGGCTCTGGCCGAAGTGCAGGCTTCTGTCGAGGCCAAATTGCAAGAACGGCTGGCTGGCTAGAGTAAACTGGGGATTGGGGATTGGTGAGCAGGTAGTGGGTGACACACGGCCCATTAGCCAATCGCCAATCCCCAATTCCTTCAAAAGGAGAGTCCCGATGGGTCAGACTGTCACTGCCCGCAGCTACAAACCATTTCTGAGCAAACGCCTGCGGGAGAACCTGAAGGGCTACCTCTTCATTCTGCCCTGGCTGATTGCACTGCTCGTTTTCAACGCCTACCCCATTCTGGCCTCACTCTACTTTGCCCTCACCGATTACAATGTCCTCAGCCCGCCGGTCTGGTCTGGGCTGAACAATTTTCAGGCGATGTTCACTACAGACCCGCTCTTTTGGAAGGCGGTCTGGAACACAATCTACTATTCTCTGCTCTCTGTTCCGCTGCAATTGCTTTTTGCCCTGCTGTTGGCCCTGCTTCTCAACGGGCGCAGTTGGGGGATCGGCATTTTCCGCACCCTCTATTATCTGCCCGGTCTGATGCCGGCGGTGGCAACGGCTCTGCTCTGGTATGTGCTGCTCGACCCCCGGCTGGGGTTGATCAACTCCGGGCTGACGGCTTTGGGCTTGCCCCGTTTGGGCTGGATGCGCAGCGCGGATTGGTCCAAACCGGCGCTGATTCTCATTGCCGTGTGGAGCGGCAGCGGCGTGCCCATGCTCATCTTTCTGGCTGGCCTACGCGACATCCCCAAAACCCTGCTGGAAGCCGCCACCATCGATGGCGCGACAGCTTGGAAACGCTTCTGGTACGTGGTTCTGCCCCTGCTCTCCCCAACGATCTTTTTCAATCTGCTGATCGGAATTATCAGTTCGTTTCAGGTTTTTACTGTGGCTTTCATCGCCAGCGAGGCCAGCGGCAGCGGCAACAACGTAGGGCCGCTCAATTCCATGTTGATGTATATGATTCATCTCTATCGCAACGCATTCCGTTATTATCAAATGGGCTATGCCTCTGCCCTGGCGTTGCTGATGCTGATTGTGTTGTTGCTGCTTGCGCTGCTCCTGGCCCGCTCATCCAGTTTGTGGGTTCACTACGAGGCGGGGGAACGGGCGTAGGTTGTAGGGCGGGTTGCTTACCCGTCGTTCGCAATAATGGCGGGTAAGCAACCCGCCTACGAATCTGTCGATTGAGGGAGAACCCGATGGCCCAAACGTTGTCCACCCCTAGCCGAACCCGACCCGTGTACAACAGGCGGCTGGCCGCGGCGCGCCGGTTGTTGATCTCTGCCTTTGACTATACTGTATTGTCCGTGGTGGCTCTGCTCTTTCTGGTGCCCTTTTTATGGCTGATTGTCACCTCGCTGAAGCCGCTCGATCAGGTCTTTACAGATCCGGTGACCTGGTGGCCCGATCCGGTGCTGTGGGAGAATTACATCACAGCGCTCACCAGCCCCGCCTTCCCCTTCGTTAGCCTGCTCGGTAACACCCTTTTCTATGCCGGGGTTTCGACGATTGGGGTGACGATCTCCTCGGCGGTGGTGGCCTACGGCTTTGCTCGTCTGCGTTTTTGGGGCAAGGATACGCTCTTTGTCATCACCTTGGCCACAATGATGCTGCCCCAAATCGTCACCCTCATCCCCACCTATGTGCTCTTTCGCCAGTTTGGTTGGGTGGGCAGCTATGCACCGCTGATTGTGCCCCACTTTTTCGGCGGCGCTTTCAACATCTTTCTCCTGCGCCAATTTCTCCTGACTATCCCCTGGGATTTCACCGACGCCGCGCTGGTGGACGGTGCGGGAGAATTTACGATCCTCTGGCGCATTATGCTGCCCTTGGTCAAACCGGCTTTGCTGGTGGTGGCTGTTCTCCATTTTATGTTCGCCTGGAATGATTTTTTGGGACCGCTCATCTATCTGGACGAATCGAGCGAATACCCCCTGGTGCTGGGACTCTACGCTTTTCAGACTCGCTTCGGCATTCAGTGGCATCTGCTGATGGCGGCCACCCTATCAACCACTTTTCCATTGATTTTGCTCTTTTTTGTCGCCCAGCGCTCCTTTATCGAAGGCATTGCCCTGGGTGGGGTGAAGGGTTGACGAGAGAATAGAGTGCGGATGACGCGGAAAGGACGGATTTTCGCGAACACCATCAAGGTTTGTCTGC
>JAHEML010000281.1 GCA_024643705.1 Caldilineaceae bacterium
CCCGCGCCAGCCGAAGAAGATCTCTTTCAGATGGACGGTGCCCGCGCCGGTTTCGAAACCCTCCCCGGCAGTCTGGGCCAGGCGTTGGATGAACTGCGAAAGAGCATTGTGATCCAGGAGGCGTTGGGCCAGCATGTCTACGAACGCTATGTGGAAGCCAAGCGCTTGGAGTGGAACGAGTACCGAATCTATGTGACCCAGTGGGAATTGAATCGCTATTTGACGATTTACTAGACCCGCAGCAGCCACGAGGGGAGATTATGCGCGCACTGGTCGAACGTATTCGCAACGAAGGGCGCAACCTGGGCAACGGTATCCTGAAAGTCGATGGATTCATCAACCATCAGCTCGATCCTGTGTTGACCACCGCAATGGGGCAGGAATTTGCTCGGCGATTTGGTGCGGCGGGAGTGGAGAATGTGACCAAAATTGTCACTGCCGAAGTGAGCGGCATCGCGCCGGCCCTGACTGTTGCGATGGCCTATGGCGTGCCTGTGGTCTATGCCCGCAAGCATCGACCCATCACCATGCCAGAGGGTTTTTATTCGTCGGCTGCCCCCAGCCACACAAAGGGGGGGATTGTGCAACTGATGATCTCACCGGAATATCTGAGGCCGGATGATCGGGTGTTGCTGATCGACGATTTCTTAGCCACGGGGAAAACTATCAGCGCGCTGGCTGAGGTGATTGCCCAGTGTGGGGCCACACTCTGCGGAATCGGCTGCCTGGTGGAGAAGTCCTTCGAGAGTGGCCGCCAACGGTTGGAGAATCTGGGCGTGCCGATTGTCACCCTGGCAATTATCGATAGCATGGAAGGCACGAGCATCGTCGTGCGCGATCCGACAGCGTAAAATCAGAATTGTTGCTCACTTCGTAAGGCTGCAAAGTATCCCCTATTTGTACATCTCTTCCCGCCGGTCGTTAAAGATAGGAATCCGCTGGCGTACTTCATCCACAAAGGCTGGATCGAAGGTAACGGTCAACAGTGTCTCCGTCTCGCCTCCCTCCACCAGTGCCTCTCCCCAGGGATCGATGACTGCCGACGAGCCGAAAAAGCTCACCCCTTTGCTGCTCCCCACCCGATTGCAAGCCAACACATAGCACTGATTTTCAATCGCCCGCGCCCGCAGCAGGGTGCGCCAATGGGGCCGCCGGGGATGGGGCCACTCCGCGGGCAGAATCATCAATCGCGCTCCATCCAGGGCATAGCGGCGAAAAAGCTCTGGGAAGCGCAGATCGTAGCAGATTGCCAGCCCGGCCTTGCCCCAGGGGGTTTCGGCCAAGGTGCGCTTTTCTCCCCCAGCCAAGTAGAGATGTTCGTCCAGCATGGGCACAAGGTGAATTTTGCTGTAGTCGGCCTGCAATTTGCCTGTGGGCGAATAGAGCGCGGCGGTGTTGTAATGGCGCCCGTTGCGGCTTTCCAGCAGCGAACCAACCAGCCACACCCCATTGTCCCGCGCCAGCCGGGCAAAGTCGCCAAATGCACCCGATCCGTCTGCGGTCTGAGCCAGGGGCGAGGCGTGTTCCGCTGCATGTTCCAGATCATAGGCTGTACTCCATAGTTCTGGCAGCACCACCAGATCGCTGCCCCGGCGGGCTGCTTCGGCCACAAAGTCGGCTGCCCGTTCAAAATTATGGGCTGGTTCGGCCAAAGCGCAATCCATCTGGACAAGTGTAACGGTCAGGTTGGGCATGGAACACTCCTGGATACGGGGATTGTATGGGGAAGGAAATATCGAGACAAGAGGTGATGCGTGAAACGTGAGATCAATCGATTGATCTCACGTTTCACGCATCACTATTCACGCATCATTTCTCATCCAGGTCGGTCAACACTTCCACTGTTGCACCAGGCGCAGGCCCTTTGTATTCGCCCAAACGAGGAGGCTGTGCCCCAGAGGTGACACTGGGTTTGGCCGTGCCATGGCGGCTGAGATTGGCTGCGCTATTGATGGTCAGTTTTTCGCCGTCGGGCTGGCGGGTGACGGCGCGCCAACCCAGAAAGAGGCCAAAGAGCATCAGCAGCAGAGGCCACCAACGTACAAGTACGCTCTCGCTGCTGCGCTCGACCGAAAAGAGAAAGAGGCCAAAGACAATCAGCACCACGCCAGGAATTAACGCCCACCAGAGGCGGCTGCGTCTCCCCAGCAGATAGAGCAGGATAAAGACCGCACCCAGCCCGACAAAAAGGGTCGTGCCCAGGGTGTCTGGGTCCATGGTGCGGCTGCTCAGGGCAATCACCCCGCCCAGCACCAGCATAAAGCCGCCAGGGATCACCGCCCACCAGCGCTCGTCCCGATCCAGCAGGTAGATGTGGGCAAAGGCCAGGGCCTGCCCAACAAAGAGCAGCCCCGCAGTAATCCGTTGATCCAAGCTCTGTACAGTGGTCAGATAGACCATGCCTGCCAGGGCCAGCAATGTCCAGGCGGGGATCAGCCGCCACCAATTCTCGGTGCGGGAAAAATAGCTGGCAAAAAAGCCAATGCATCCCATCCCCAATAGCCCGGCAAAGATGTATTGAAGCAGTGGCTCCCAGGCTGTGAACGAGCCGAGATTGAAGAGAAGCAGCCCCAGCCCGCCCAACACAAAAGCCGCTGCCCAGGTAAAGCCGCCAATGCGGTTGTCGTCTTGTCTGTTTTGCGTTGCCATTTTACCCCTGCTCTGAAAATAACTTGGTAACGCAAGCTGTCAACTTGCGCTGGGCTACAAAAAAGGCGTCACTCTGCGCTTTCTACAAAGCCTGCATCCTGCTTTTCGTGATCGCCTTTGGTTGGAGATTTACCATCAATCGGCGTCTCCCATCCCATTGTGGAGGCAAAACGCCAGGCTGCGTAGGTCTGCCCGCCAAAAAGCAGCGCCAACACCGCCCAAATGGTCGTCTGCCACCAGGGGTCGGGTGCATAGGCCATGGCTCCACTCAGCCCCACCCCAACACAAAACGCGATCAGGCTGGCGTTGAACGGAACCAGAAAACGGGGTAGCCCCCACTGATCTCGCCAGCGTCCCTTCTGCTCGTGGCGCAGCCAGTCGGTGTAGCTGAATGTAGCGAAGACCCCGGCCAGGGCCAAAATCCACAGGGCATCGATCATTACATCTGTCATGCTGAACATGAGGGGTTAGTCCTTTCGGAAGGGGTTGACTTTCAATCCCCCCCACACCCGCTCTGGCGTGAAAGGTAATTCATTATACCAGACGCCCAGCGCGTTGTGAATGGCCGCGGCGATGGCCGGCGCAGTGGGGATAAATGGCATCTCTGCCATGCCCCGAATACCCAGCGGCCCTTGAGGGTCAGGCACTTCCAGGATCACTGGCACTATCTCTTCCACCACATCGGCCACGCCGGGGATGAGATAATTGCTCAGGTGGGGCGTCAGGGTGCGGCCCTCTTTTTGAATGAAGTTTTCTAACAGAGTCCAGCCAACCGATTGGGCCACCGCACCTTCGATCTGCCCTTCCACCTGCACGGGGTTGACCGCCCGCCCCACGTCGTTGACGCTGATCAGCCGCTCGACCATGACGTGGCCCGTTGCCAAGTCCACAGCCACATGGGCCACCTGCGCGCAATAGCCGTAGGTAATGTTCGGGTCACTCTCGCCGGTGAGCCTATCGTAGCCTGTGGTGGGCCGGGGATGGTAGACGAAATCGGCCCGGGCCGGTCGTTCCTCGCGTTGCCATTGGGCCAGTGCCCCCTGGGCCGCTCCCAAAATTGCATTGCCAGCCATAAATGTCATCCGGCTGGCCGATGCACTGCCGCTGGAACCAGTCACCTCTGTGTCGTGGGCCACCACCTCTACCTGGGCCACATCCACGCCCAGTGCTTCGGCGGCGATCTGGGCAAAGGCCGAGTGCGCGCCCTGGCCCACCTCCGCACCCACACAGCCCACCCGCGCCCGCTGGATCGACGCGGCTCCGTGCAGTTCTACCCAGGCGTGGCACTCTTCGGGAAAGCCCAGACTGAAGCCCACATTTTTGAAACAGAGAGCGATGCCTGTGCCGCGGGCGATGGGGATTAGAGATTGGGGATTGGGGATTGGATGATCAGTCTTCAATCTCCAATCTCCAGTCTCTGCCTTTTTCCATCCCCCCCGCCGAGCTGCCTCGGCCAGGACATCTTGCGCGGTGCAGCCCGCGGGAACGGCGCTGCGGGTCGCCAGGATCGAGCCATCGTGGATGACGTTGCGCATCCGCAGTTCCACCGGATCCATGCCCAGAGCCGCGGCCAGCTTGTTCATTTGCCCTTCGGCGGCAAAGTGGCCCTGGGGTGCGCCAAAGCCCCGGAAGGCCCCGCTGGGGCAGTTGTTGGTGTAGACTGTGCGGGCGTCCACATGCACGTTGGGAATTTCATACGGCCCCAGGCACATCAGGGTCGCGTTGCCAAGCACCTTCGTGCTGGTATACGCATAGGCTCCCGCGTCGCTGGTCACGTCCATGCGCGCCGCCACAAGCTTGCCCTCTGCGGTCGCGCCCCATTTGGCGTGGATAACGAAGGGGTGGCGTTTGTGATGCCCTCGGATCGATTCCTCCCGGCTCCACACAATTTTGACCGGGCGACCCGTCTTCCAGGCGGCCAGGGCCAGGACGATCTGCACAGAGAGGTCTTCGCGGCCGCCGAATGCGCCGCCGATAGCCGGATAGCGCACAACGATCTGCTCGGCGGCCAGGCCCAGGGCGTGGGCAATCTGCGCCCGATCTTCGTGCATCCACTGGCCCGCGGCAACGACTTCGATGCGTCCATCATCCCGCACAAAGGCCAGCCCGGCTTCCGGCTGCAAATAGGCGTGTTCCTGGGCGTGGGTGCGGTAGGTGCTTTCCACAATTACATCAGCCAGGACAAAACCAGCGTCCACATCGCCCCGGCGCAGGTGATAGTCCAGCAGCAGATTGGACGACGCGTCCCGTTCGCCGTAGGGAAATGCGCTGAACGCGTTGGGATGGATGATCCGGGCATGGGCGGCCAAGGCTGCCACCGGGTCGGTGACGACGGGCAGTTCGGTGTAGTCGATCTGCACCTGTTTGGCTGCTGCTTTGGCCTGGGCTGCTGTCTCGGCCACCACCACCGCCAGTTGATCTGCCTCCCAGCGCACTGTTTCGGCCTGACGGGTGCTGCCCGGCCCACACAGCACTGGCTGATCGGGCAAGATCAGCCCATATTCGTTCACCGGCACATCGGGCGCGGTGAAGACAGCGATGACACCGGGCGCTGCCCATGCGGCCGCAGTGTCGATGCAGGTGATGTGGGCGTGGGGCGCGGGTGCGTAGACCAGTGCCAGCCATGCCTGGTTGGGCAGGTCGATGTCACCGGCATAGGCGGCCCGGCCCGTCACTTTGTCCAGGGCGTCGCCGCGTTGGATGCTGCTGCCAACTCCTCGCATAAACGTGAATCCGATCAAAAAGAGAAGAAAATTATCGCGTCTTGTACGCCGTTACACCCGGTTGGTGTGGCGCGGGGTGACGTGAGTTTCCAGGTAGGTGCGCATGGCGGCTATATCAGCTTCCATATCGCCTGTGGTCTGAAAAGTGGGGCCAATCCCCACGATTCGTTTGGGATAGTCGAGATAGGCAAGGACAATCGGGATATCTGCGGCCTGGGCTATGCGATAGAAGCCGCTCTTCCAGCGCTCCACTTTTTTGCGGGTTCCCTCTGGGGCTAACACCAGCAGGAATTTGTCCCGCTCGCGAAACTCGGCCACCATCTGCCCCACGATACCTTCGGGGCTTTCCCGATCTACGGCAACACCGCCCACGGCGCGCAACAGCCAGCCCAGCACAGAGGAGAATGCCTCGGCCTTTGCCATAAAATGAATCTCCAATCCAGTCGCCAAAATAAAGGCGATGGCCCATACAGCGTCCCAATTGGAGGTGTGGGGCGCACCAGCGACGATGAATTTACCCGTGTTGGGAAATT
>JAHEML010000282.1 GCA_024643705.1 Caldilineaceae bacterium
CCGGGCAATCTCCCGCAGTTCGATACCGTCGATACTGATGCTGCCGCTGGTATAGTCGTAGAAGCGGGGCAACAGGTTGACCAAGGATGTCTTGCCCGACCCTGTCGCGCCCAGCAGGCCGATCACCTGACCCGGCTTGGCGTGGACGGAGATGTTTTGTAGCACCCATTCTCTATCGGGTGTGGGAATGCCAGGAATTTGGGACGGGTTGATCTCATCATCATCCCCTTTGGTGGCAATCCCCTTCTCCCGATCTTCTTCGCTGGCTGGTACAGCATAGCGGAAGCTCACATCGTCGAAGCGCACATCGCCTGCCAATCGTTCTGTCAGATGGCGTGTGCCCTGATGCAGGGGTTCTCGCTCCTGGCGAATGATTTGCTGCAAACGTTCCAGAGAGACGACACCAGTGGAGATGCTCGCCACTAGTCGCCCCAACCCCCGGATCGGCCACAGCACGTTGATCACCAGCCCGGAGTAGGCCAGGAATGTGCCCACCGTGATATCACCATTGATGGCTGCCAACGCGCCGAGATAGAAGGCGACAAGCATCTGAACACCGCAGATAATATCGGTGACAGGCCAGAAGGTCGCGTGCAACTTCGCCAAATCTATACCCCGCTCGTATTTCTTCCAGTTTTCTGTCTCAAAGCGGTCGATCTCAAATTGCTGACGGGCAAAGGCCTTCACCACCCGCACGCCGGTCAGATTTTCCTGCAACCGGCTGGACACTTTGGCATCCTGATTCTGGTACTGTTCGTAGGTTTGCTCCATCTTTTTGAAGAAGTAGATAGAAGCACCCACCACAAACGGGATGACAATCACCGAGTAGAGGGCCAGCCGTACGTCCAGAAGCAAGAGGCCGCCAAAATTGACCAGAAAGAGCAGGCTAATCCGCCCAATACCGATCAATTGATCCTGATAGAGACGGCGGATCGTGTCCACATCCGACGTGGCCCGGCTGATGAGCTGCCCAGTCTGCATCCGATCGTGATAGGTGAATGTCAGCCGTTGCAGATGATCGTACAGGTAGTTACGCAGCCGGCGGGTAATGCCTTCGGAAGTCTGGGCTGCCAATCGCCCAGTCAGATAGGTGAAGAAGCCCTGGAAGAGTGCCAGGCCGATAAAGCCCAACGCCACCCAGGGGATCAGACCATGGTTGGCCTGCACTTGCAGCACACCATCGATGAAGTAACGGAGTAGATAAGCCACGCCTGTGCGGCCAAGCGCAGCCAAACCAGAGGCCACCACCGCAATCAGATAGATCGACCGAAAGCCCGAAAGCATGCGCCACAAGGCTTTGCTTTTGCTCTCGACGAGGATATTTTGCAAATCATAGGTTGTTCGTATGGAATTGTCTTGCATTTGCTCACCACGTTGTCTTGGTTTTGTTTCGTTTCGCCGCACGTCGTCCGTTGACGCGTCTACCTTTGACGCGCCTTCTGTTGTCTCACCTACTGTCGTGTCACCTACTGTCGTGTCACCTTCCACTACTTCCATCGGCAGCCTCTCCTCTCACTTGGGGGTGGGTTCGGTTCGAGTGCTATTGCCGGGCAGGTTTCTTATCTACCGGGGGAGACAGATAAGAAACCTGCCCGACAACGATAGGCTTTTGGGTTGCCTCCCAACAGGAGACGGGCAAGCGCTCTGGCGACAAAAAAAAAGCCACGGGAAGTCCCGTGACTTTTGAATGCAGGGCAAACTGTACCCAATCAAAAAGGTCACGGGCAATTGCACCGTGACCTTGTCGCTCTTTGCGAACGCAAGAGGTCGTTGACCTCTTGCAGGTGGCTCACCGATGCATAGCCTTTGTGTTGGTTCCGGCGGGAGCAACCCCAGCCCAGATACGATTCATGTGCAACATATGCATCGGACTCCTTTAATGTCCTGAAATCATGATCCTAAAATCACGGTCTTCGGTAGCCTGCGAACAGGCAATTTGTAATGACCAGTACAATATAACATATGTTCTATAGGACGTCAAGAATAAATTTCTACGAATTTCAACATGTTCGTGTGCCGTTCGGAACACCCTTTTCTGCCGCTGTTTGCATAGGAGCTTGGCTGCGCTACAATGAGATGATCCACCCTTCAATTCAACAACCCAGGAGGTTTCGTTGTGGTAAATTTCGCAGGGACAGATTTTAGAGATAAATCAGTGATTGTGACCGGCGGGGGCAAAGGGATCGGGCGGGCTACCTGCCTCGCCTTTGCCAATGCAGGGGCAAAGGTTCTTTGTGCCGATTTGGACGACCCAGCCGGCGCAGACGTGGTTGCCGCGGCCAGTGGGTTATCGGGCGAAATCGTCTACCAACACGCAGATGTATCCACAGCGGCAGCCTGCAAAGGACTGGTGGATTGGGCTGTAGCGAACTGGGGTGGTGTTGATGTGCTGATCAACAATGTGGGTATCCAGCCACTGAACAGCTATCTGCCCGCCCACGAATTACCCGAAGAGATGTGGGATCGGATTATCAACGTCAATCTGAAAAGCGGTTTTCTGATGACAAAATACGCCGCGCCGGTGATGACCGAACGGGGCGGCGGCGTGATCATCAACACGGCCAGCGTCCAGGGCTTGCAATCGGCCAAAGGTATAGCCCCCTATGCTGCCAGCAAGGGGGGTATGCTCTCGCTCACACGCCAACTTGCTCTGGAGTACGCGGCGGACAATATCCGGGTATTGGCGGTGAACCCTGGCACCATCGAGACGCCTCTGGCCGCGGCAGGCACAGGCAACGATTACGAAAAATTGCGGCAGGAAGGTGCCGCTGCTCATCCCATGGGGCGCATCGGCAAACCAGAGGAGATCGCATCCGTGATGCTCTTTCTCGCCAGCGACAGCGCTTCGTTTATGACCGGCGAGTTTGTCAATGTGGATGGCGGGATGATGGCAAAGGGTGCGTGGGCCGAGTAGGGACGAGATTGGGAGATCGAGAGATTAGGAAAATGGGAGATTGGACGTGAACAGACAAAACTACAGCAGTGGAACCAGTTGGGAAGAATTGGCAGGCTATAGCCGAGCCGTGCGTATCGGGGATCGGATTCTCGTATCGGGGACAACAGCCACAGACGAGAAGGGACAATTGGTGGGCGGCGACGATCCCGCGGCCCAAACCCGCTATGCCATTCAAAAAATTGAACGGGCCATCCGCGCCCTGGGCGGCGAACTGAGCGATGTGGTGCGCACACGGGTCTACGTGAGCAACGCAGACAACTGGGAACCGGTCGCCCGCACCCATGGCGAATTTTTCCGAGAGATTCGCCCGGCCAACACCCTGGTGGAAGCCAGGCTTGTAGGGCCGCATTATTTGGTAGAAGTCGAAGCAGAAGCCGTCGTACTGACAGCCAAATAGGTACACAAAAGCCCCATCACCTAGTAGAACGTGATGTGTGAAACGTGAAACCGTTCGGCCTTCTTCACGTTTCACACATCACGTTTTTTTGGGAGCATCTCCATGAAATTTAGCATCAGACTCAACAACGACCTTCCAACTTCGGCTTACATCCCCCTTGCCCAGGCCGCCGAAGCTGCGGGGTTCGACCAGTTCTGGGTGAGCAACGATCTCTTCCTGCGCAGCGACATCCCCATTCTGACGGCAGTCGCGCTGGCAACCGAGCGCATCCATCTGGGGACGGGCATCCTCAACCCCTACACCATCCACCCGGCAGAGATGGCCATGCTGGCCGCTACCCTGGACGAAATCAGCGGCAACCGCTTTCTGCTGGGCATTGCCGCCGGTGCGGGGGATTTTTTGGAATGGGTGGGGCTGGAACAGGCGAGTCCGCTGACGGCCATGCGGGAGACGATTGGGGCGGTGCGGGGGTTGCTGGCCGGGGAACGGGTGACCGTGGATGGCCGCTTTTTGCACTGGAACGAGGAAGCCTATCTGCGCTTCCCCGCGCCACGCATCACGCCTATCTATCTGGGTGCCATGGGGCCAAAGATGCTGGCCTTGGCAGGCGAACAGGCCGATGGCGTGCTGCCCCTGCTCTTTCCACCCGAACACTATTTCAATGTGCGACCGCTGGTGGAGGTGGGAACAGCAATTCGCAACTCGCAACTCACTCCTCTCGACTTTGCCGCCTGCATTTGGGTATCTCTGGCCGAGGATCAGGCTGCGGCACGCCGGGTACTTGCCCAGAAGATCGCCTACTACGGCCAATCCCTTGGCCCGCTGATCTTGAATCAATTGGGGTTGGTACGGGACGATTTCGCCGCCATCGAGCGGGCCATGCACGTGGAGAAGAACGAGGAGAAAGCCATTGCCCTTGTGGATGAGCGGATGCTGCGGATCGGCGTTGTGGGTGGGCCAAATGATGTGATCGAACGCTTGGAACCATTGGTGGCAGCAGGTGCCACTCACCTTAGCTTTGGCCCACCCTTGGGGCCGGAACCGCGCAAGGCCGTGGCATTATTGGGAAAGGTGATCAAGCATTTCCAACATGGGTGGGGACAAAAAACAGGGGGATGACGGGTTGCGTACCCGTCATCCCCCTATTTCACACGTGTGCTATCTTCTAGCCATCTTCTAGTCGAAGGTCACCTGACCCGTAGAGCCGTCATAGCTGCCGATCTGCTCAAAGGCATCTTTGGCTTCGTTGATGGTGTAGATACCATAGTTCACAACTGCCTGATCCCCGTTGGCGTCCAGATAGGTTTGGACTGCCGTGCCGATGTAGTGGTTGGCAACAAAAGGCAACATGGATTTGACAGCCTGGCCGTCGTTGCCAGCCGCCAGCATGGAGAGCATTGCCACATTGGCCGCGTCGTAGGCATAGTTGGTAAAGGGGCCTGGGGCCTGCCCATATTTTGCGTTGAATGCATCCAGGAAGGGCTGGGTGTTGGGTGTGCTGCTGTCGGCGAAAGAGACCGACACAAAATTGGCCGCGGCCAGCAGATCGGCGTGGGCTGGGTCGGCCAGAATGTCGGGGGTTGCCAGATTTTCTACGCCCATCCAGTCCACAGCCGTCAAGTTGGCATCGGTCAGGGCAAGCTGCAACACCTTTTGCCCATCACCCAAAAAGCAGATGCAGAAAAATGCAGTGGTGTCCGCATCCAGGGCGGCAATCTCGCTGCTCACCTTGCTTACTTCGCCCGACAAGTCTGTCGGTTCGGGCGCATAGCCCACACTTACCACATTGCCGCCAAAGTTGGGCTCAAAGACGGAGACCAATCCATTGCCAAAGGGATCGTCGATGTGGAGGATGACCACATTCTCATAGCCCCGGGCAATGGCAATCTGGCTAAAGGCTTGCCCGGCAAAGGTGTCGGGGGGGTACATCACACGGAAAATATAATCATCAGGGATGCCACCTGCTGGGCCGCTGGAGGCCGGCGCGACAAGCACGATGTGGTTGTCGTCGGCAAATTGTTTTGCGCCCAGTACTTCACCGGTGGTGAGCGGGCCGACGATCACCTGTGCGCCGTTGGTCTGTACAACGGTTTGAACAGCTTTAGCCGCACCATCGGGTGTGTTTTCCGAGTCTGCGCTGGCGGTGGAAAATTGGATGGGCGAACCGGCAGCAGCCAATTCGGCATTCATCTGCTCGACAGCCAGCTCGATACCCCGCTCGAAATCTTTGCCGAAAGCGCCGAGTGAGCCGGTGAAAGGTTGTACAACCCCTAACACATAGTTTGTGTTGGTTGTGGCAGATGCCTCGGCTGTTTGGGGTGGCGGTGGCTGCACTTGGCAAGCGGCCAAGGCAAGAATAAGTAGCAGTATCAGTGGCACAAATTTGCGTGACATTCAGTTTCCTCCTGAAAGGTTTAGTGAATCATGGAGATGCTCGATCAAACAATTGGGGACCGATTCAATATACAACAGCCGTTCCTCCCAGGCAATAACGCAACCTCAGACAAAAAGGCCAAAGCCCAATGATCATTGATACCCACACCCATTTTTA
>JAHEML010000283.1:0-4508 GCA_024643705.1 Caldilineaceae bacterium
ACTCGCTGGGATTTCTGTGGGTCCGGGTCGCCCAGCAGTTCGCCCAATTGGCGGGGGACAATCTGCCAGGAGAGGCCGAACTTGTCCTTCAGCCAGGCACAACGCCCCGGCTCACCCCCGTCAGCACAGAGTTGATCCCACAGATTGTCCACCTCTTTTTGTGTCTCGCAATCGACAAAAAGGGATATGGCCTCGGTGAATTGGAAAAGCGGCCCACCGTTGAGCGCCATAAAGGGTTGCCCTTCCAGTTGAAAGTTGATAGAGATCGCCTTTCCCTCTGGGCCGGGCATTATGCTGAGAATTTTGGCGTCGTTGAAGACCGATACGTAGAAATTGGCTGCTTCTTCTGCATTGTCGTTGAACCAGAGGAAGGGGGTGATTTTTTGTTTGGCACTCATTCAGGCCATCCTTTCCAGAAGAGAATGAAAACTACACCTGTACCTCAAACAGATATAAGCGTCAATTGCCACGAGACACCGAACCGATCCGCAACCCAAGCAAATTTCGGGCTGAAGGGGTAGGCATCCAGAGGCATCAACACACCGCCGCCATCAGAGAGTGCAGCGTACAGATCGTCAATCTCGCTTTCGCTTTCGCAGGTGATATAAAGCGACATGGCCGGGGTGAAGGTAAATTCGTGCTGGGCAGCGCTGTCGATTGCCATCAGTTGCTGCCCAGCCAGAGTAAAGGTAGCGTGGATGACGCTGCCTTCTGGGCCTGGACCTTCCGGCCCATAACGGGAAATACTTTGAATGGCCGAATCGGGGAATAGGGATGTGTAGAAATTCATCGCCTCCTCGGCCCGGCCCTCGAACATCAGAAACGTGGTAACCTTTTGCATCGCGTATCGCTCCCTATGTAGAAAGTCCGGTGACAATTTTCTCAATGCGTCGAACACGGGTTTCCAGGGCTTTGGCTTCTACCACCTGGCGCACAAACTCCTTGCGTTTGGAGAAGGCCAGTTTGTCAAATGCGTCGGTTGCTCCCTCTCTTTGTGCCAGCGCCGCGGCCAAATCATCGGGAATCTCCACCGTGCGCGGTTCCAAATCGAGTTCGAGCGTCACATCAACCGGATCACCCGCTTTCAGTCCAGATGCTTCCCGATGGGCTGCGCTCAAAGGCAGCATAAACTTGCCGCCCATCACCGCCACAGTGCTAGGATAGACATAGCCCGAGAGGTTCACAATCACTGCCGGGTTCTTTTTCGGACCCAACTCGGTCATTGCCTCTGCCGGTATCTCGATACCGGTGGGCGACCCGATCTCTCCTGCCACAATAGTCTTGAACGAGGTTTTCGATGACGACGTTTTCAATTACGCCTTCTCCTCCACTGGAATGAAAATCGACACCGGCGAGTCCGGCTCTTCCGGGTTGAACGTTTCGCCATAACGCTCGAAACAGACATCCATAATCGGTTGGTAGTCAGAGTCTGGCATCCAACGATTGTAAATATGGCCGAAAACTTCGCTCAACGTAGGAATGGTGGCTTCAAAGACAGCATAAGTATAGGCCGGAATCTCCCAAGTGGTCATACCCGCAGGCAGATTCCCCGTTCCATCGGCTGCTACGCCCGCCATATAGTCCATACTTTCGCCGAAGGGACCCATCAGTCCGTAGCTGACGTGGGTTTCGCTGATGCCCTGCACTTCGTCGATACGTGGGGCAAATGCTCCCCACAGCGCGGGAATCTCCGGTGACATTGGCTTTGTGTCAATTTTGATGCCGACGACGGTAAATGCAGGTTTGGTAATCATTTGCGGTTGCATCGTTTCTCCATTCATATTGTCTCTGTTTGCGGGAACCGGCCAACCGATCTGAAGAATCTCTCTGGCTGGCCGATTCCCAAAATCGCATCAGTTTAGCGATTCTCGTAATTCACCATCCAATTGATGCCATACTTATCCACGAACATGCCGAAATAGGCGCCCCAAGGGGCTTGGTCCAACGGCACTGTCACCTGTCCACCCGCCGAAAGGCCGTCGAACAAGCGGGTCGCCTCTTCTTTGCTGTCCGGGGCCAGGGACAGGCTGAAGTTGTTCCCGGCGGCTGATTTTCCCATCATTTCTATCGTATCGCTGCCCATCAGAATACTTCCCCCGCCAATGGGCAAGGAGATGTGCATAATCCTCTCCCCTTCACCGGGGCCGAGTTCGTCTTCCGAGTGCATTTCGTTGAAGCGGTTGACGGCGAGAAATTCCCCGCCGAAAACAGAACGATAAAAGTTGAAGACTTCTTCCGTGGTGCCATTAAAGTTGATATAGGGATTGATTGTCGCCATTGTGGTTCTCCTGATTGAATAGACTGAATTGATTGTAGACTAACGCTTCTTCCACACCGCCGCGTACTTCTTGCGATACTTCTCGTCCTCTTCTGTCGCAATCAGTGCCAACGCCATCTCCTGAATCGCTTCATCCCCAGTCGCATTGTACAAATGTTTCAGCCCCTGGATACTATCGGATCGGGTCAGTGTGCCGTTCTTTTCATCAGAACATTCTGCAAAGCGGGTGACATGGGCATCCGCAACCATCCGCCGCTGTTTGTCCCCAGCCAGACCGATCCGCCACAATGATTGGAGAGAGTGGCGCGCGGTGACAAACTTTTCATCTTTTGTCACCGTCAAGAGAGCGGCGAAGTCATCGAATATCCTGCCCTCAGGGTCGCTTTGGGCCAAGTTACAGAGAAGCTGGGCGGCAATCGACCGCTGGTGATTATTCTTGTGCTGCAAACGGGCGACCAACTCATCCCAAACTTCGTAGGCCCAATCCACTGGCTGCTCTGTCGCTGCCAAAATGGCATTGTATGCTTCGTAGCGAACTGTGCCATCGTCCGATGCCAGGTTTTCATAATAGGTACGTGTCGTTACATCCATCATTGCGGTTGACTACTCCTCGTGCTATTCCTCTTTCAAAATACAGAGCGCCTGCCGAATCTCGCCCAGGTGATAGGCTGTATGCACAATGGTGGCGATTGCGCCGCCGATCTGCTCTTCGTCCGTCCATTCCAGGCCCTGGGCGATCAGCACTTTGATGCGATTGTAGCTGGCACGCAGGGCCATATGCAGCACATCCCACTCTGCCGCCGTCACAGCGCCGGTCTCCCGCCAGATTTTGCCCCAATCATTCTGTTCGAAATGTCCAACGAGCAGGGCCTTTTCCAACACATCCAAATAGAAGGTGATGTGCTTGACCTGTGCGGCCAGGGGTGCACATTTGCCCCCCACCGAGATCGACGCCTCCGCCGCAGAGATTGTCGCCAGGGTCTCGAAAAGAGAAGTCCCTTTGTCCAAATAAATGCCTTGCACGGTATCGAAGGTTTCTTCGAGCAGAAGGTAGAGCGCAGCGGTAAAGTGAGTAACCTGAATTTGTGTGGTCATCTTGCATCTCTTCCCGATAAATTGTGTAATCTGTAGTACAAATTATAGAACATTAGTTCGTTTTTGTCAATTAAAAAACCAGCATTTTGATGGAATTCTGTGCTTATTGCGCCTGAAAATTTGTTCTGCTTTTGGCCCAATCTAAAAAGTTCGACTTTTTAAAAAAGTCGAACTTTTTCACACGGTGATACCGTACGGTATATACGAACTGGCTGCGCAAACCCAACTGGTAGCAGCCTACGAGAGTGCGTGATTAGAGATTGGAGATTGGGGGTTTAGGATTGGGCCAAACGCATCTCAAATCCCCAATCTCAAGTCATCGCTCCCGCCCCCGCTCCCATCCCCTTCCTCATCTGCGGGGTCGTTCTCCGTTGCCTGGGCGGCTTCACTGCTGGCAAGTCTATCCGCCCGCTCGTTGTACTCATCCCCTGCGTGGCCTTTGGTCCAATGCCACTCCACACCCCCAGCCTCAGCATGACGTTCGACAGCGGCCAGCAGCGCCCGCCACAGGTCTTGATTTTTCACCGGCTGCTTGGATGCAGTGCGCCAGCCGTTGCGTTGCCAACCCATCACCCATTTGGTAATCCCATCGCGCACGTAGCTGCTATCGGTGACGATCTCCACCGGGCAGGCTCGCTTCAGCCCATTCAGGGCTTCGATAGCTGCCCGCAGCTCCATGCGGTTGTTGGTGGTCAGGCGAAAGCGGCCCGACAACTCCTTCTCGTGTTCACCATAGCGCAAAATGGCCGCCCAGCCCCCTGGCCCCGGATTGCCCAGGCACGCGCCGTCGGTGTAGATGATTACGGGTATTGAATCTGTCGTCATCCGCCTTCCTCATCTTTCATTGCGCGCATAAATGCCGATATTCTGCCCCTTGAAATTCAGCCGAAAAGGCTCAACGATGAAACCTTTGTCGATCACATATTCCACCAGCCATTGAATCCAATGGACACCTGGCGGCGGCACAATCGGCTCGTGGATCACACAGCAGGGCAGCAAAATCAGATCGCAGCCATAGTCCAGGGCGGCGTCGATCATCTGAATGTTGCAGCCGTGGGCGTGCATAGCTACAAGCAGGTCGAAATGTTGGGCCATCTCCGGTTGGAATTCCTTGCTCAGCCGGGGCACGCGCTCG
>JAHEML010000283.1:4518-5896 GCA_024643705.1 Caldilineaceae bacterium
ATATTTGGCCGGGAGGGTCTGATCAAAGGGATCGATGACGGTAGCCGACCAGCCGCTTTCCTGGAGCAGATAGGCCAGCAAGCCTTTACCCCCGCCCACATCGGCCACCCGCCCTGGTGCGATACGGGCGGCAATCCAGCGATGCAGAAGTTGAAAACGAAACTTCTTCATCTTTGTGAGTTCTTGCGCCTGGGAAGATGAAACAAGGCTAGCCAACTGAGCCGATGAGGCCAGCAGATCATCGGAAAGCGGCGCGTCCTGATGTGCGGGGCTGAACTCGCCACCAGCCGCCGCAGACTGGGCAGCGACGCGGGCCACAGCGGCAAACCGCCGTGCTTTCTCCCGTTTGTCCTTACGCTTTCCCATTGCTTATCTCGTTTTCTGGCATGGCTGGCCCAATCAGGTCCCACAAATTCCCATACAAATCGGCAAAGACGGCCACTGTGCCATAGTCGGCCACTTTCGGCTGACGGACAAACTCGATGCCCGCCGCCTGCATTGCCTTATAGTCGCGCCAGAAGTCATCCGTGCGCAGAAAGAGAAAGACGCGCCCACCGGTCTGGTTGCCGATGAAGGCTTCTTGCTCCGGGATAGAGGCCCGGGCCAGCAGCAGGCTGCATCCATCCGAGCCAGGCGGAGCAACCACCACCCAGCGTTTATCCTGCTCGGGCTGATAGGTATCCTCGACCAGGCGGAAGTGGAGTTTATGGCAATAATACGCAATGGCTTCGTCGTAGTCGCGTACCACCAAGGCAATGTGCAAAAGCGATTGATTCATGCGGGGATACAATCCTTGTGGCGCAGCACGGTACGGGCGGGCGAAAACAATCGACCGGGAATCAATTGACCACTTTGGCAAGTGGCGCATGTTTTCCCGGTCAACCGAATCAACGATTCAATTGTCAAGTGGTTACTGTTGGGTGCGCAATTCAACAAACGCTGTTTCGCCGGGGAGGATGGTAATATTCTGGCCGAACTTCTCGCCGTTGACCACACCGCCGATCCAGTACGCGCCCGCGGCCAGTTGGCTCAAAGCACCATTTTCGCCCCATGCTGGGTCTGGGCCAAGCCCCTCGGCGTCGGGGTAAATCTCAATTGTACGCACCCAGCGTGTGCCGCCGCCCTCGTAGCGCAACAAACTGAGCCGGGCATCGCTCCAGGATCGGCCATCCGCCGTGAGCAGCCGGGCCGCCACACTGCCCGTTCCAGGCGGATTCCTCATCCACAAGGCTGGGTTCACCGAGTCCAAATAGCTATTCTGGCCCACCCGCACCTCCACATGCAAATGGGGGCCGATGGCAATACCTGTCATCCCCACCGCGCCCACAACCACATCCGGGGTCACCTGTTGGCCGCGCTCTACATAGACCTCGCTCAT
>JAHEML010000284.1 GCA_024643705.1 Caldilineaceae bacterium
GTGACCGGCCCTTGCTACTTCTACCGGGTGATGCCTGTGGATAAGAGCGGCGACACCACAACCTATTCGAATAGCGTCTTTGCGGGCGATGAAACATGCGAGATCGCGGCCACAGCCACACCAGATGGTGGGATCACGAAGACATTTACAGCATCGACAAATTCTCTTTTTAGCGCCACACTCTCGGTGCCAACCGGAGCCGTGAGCGAAACCACCACCCTGCTCTACACCCTCCATGCGCCTGGCAGCGGCCAGACCCCACCGGACGGCCTCGCCAACACAGAGATGTTGATAAATGTTACAGCATACCGCGGCGGGAATCCGCTACCGGATTTTGTCTTTAACACACCCGTAGCGATTCAACTCGACTATGCCAGTTACGCGGTTGCCGGTACAATCGAAGAGACGATGGCGGCTTATCGCTGGAACAGAGAAGATCAACAATGGAGCACAGATGGATTGCCGGTTGTCGATCACGATCAAGTCAACAACCGGCTGGTCTTCACAACCACAAAGCTCGGCGACTTTGCTCTCTTTGCCCAACCCTCTGGCGAACCGATTTCCCAGACACAGGTGATCCAAGACAGCAGCTTTGAGGCTGATCCGTCCCTTTGGCAACAGAAATCGAACAACCTGCCCTTTGTAATCTGCGACAACAAATGCAACTATTCGGGCGCCAGCGAAGCCCACATTGGCGAGCATTGGGTTGCTTTTCGGGGGGGAATGCAAGCTGAAGATGCCTATGTGCGCCAAACACTCGCCCTGCCATTCGGTAGGGTTCTCACGGCCACATTGAGCTTCTGGTTCAAAATTCCAGTCCCAAGCAAAAGCGGTGTTGGCACGTTGAGCGTATCGCTCGACGGAACCGAAATCTTCACGGTCGAAGCAACCCAGGCAAACGCGACCACCTATTCAAAATTCACAAAACTATCGTTCGACCTGTCCGACCAGGTACGAAACGGGCGGATACAACTTTTGAGCTTTGATGCCAGTATCCAAGCCCAGGACGAATCGGTGTTTTATATCGACGACGCAACCCTGACACTGGAAGGCTACCTGATACCCGAAAAACGCGCCTATCTGGCCCAGCTTTCCAAATAACTGGTCGATCACGACCTGATCACCCCGGAGAGAACGACATGCTACCCGAAATTCAAGCCTACCTCAATCTCATCGAAGACCTGCGCACACAGGTGGCAAAACTGGTGACCGGCCTGCCCGCCGACGCGCTCAATTGGCGACCCGTCGAAGGCGAAGGCCATCACGCCACCAACTCCCTGGCTGTGATGGCCGCCCACGTGGCCGGCGGCGAACATTTCTGGATCGGTGAGATCATTGGCGGCTTGCCATCCACCCGCAACCGGGAAGCCGAATTTGCAGCAGCGGTCGAAAGCGATGCACCCCTGCTTGCCTGGCTGGAACAAGTGGGCACCGAGACCCGCGCCCTGCTCCCCACCTTCAGCGCCGAGCAGTTGGATCGCATTTTCACCCACAACAACTACAATTTCACCGGACGCTGGGCCATCCTCCACGTTATCGAACACGCGTCTCTGCATCTGGGCCACATGCAGATCACTTACCAACTATGGAATAGCGGCCAGGGAGCCGGTTCGCCCCGCTGGTTCGAACGCCCAGGCAGAATGTAGACACCAACAAAAGGAAGCGAAAGCTCTTTCTTTCCAGTGCAGAATGCTGGTACAATTCATGCTATGTAACGTGATGCGTGAACTGGTAGAATAGTGGTTCACGCATCGCGCATGAACGAGACTACGCTCACCTGCTGCTCTATTTCTGGGCTGCTCTATTTCTGGAATAGGTTTGCATGAAACCCGCCGCCTTCGACTACTTTGCCCCCAAAAGCATCGACGAAGCCCTGGCCCTGCTGGCCCAGCACGGCTACGACGCCAAGCCATTGGCCGGTGGGCAAAGCCTCGTGCCGACGATGAATTTTCGCCTGGCCCAACCGGCTGTGCTGGTAGACCTGAATGGGATCAACGAACTCTTCTTTATCCGCGAGAACAGCGCCGGGCTCAGGATTGGCGCGATGACCCGTCAACGCACGGTAGAACGCAGCCCCCTGGTTCAACGCCGCGCCCCGCTGATCCACGAGACAATGCCCCACATCGCCCACCCGCAGATACGCAACCGTGGCACATTCGGCGGCAGCCTGGCCCACGCCGACCCAGCCTCGGAACTGCCTGTGCTGGCCATCACCCTCAACGCTCGAATGCGGGTGCAGAGCAGCCGGGGGGAGCGCTGGGTGAACGCCAGCGACTTCTATCTTGATCTCTTCGCCACGGATTTACAGCCCGACGAACTCCTGGTAGAAATCGACATTCCAGACCTGCCCGCCCGCACAGGCTGGGCCTTCGACGAAGTATCCCGCCGCCATGGGGACTACGCAATGGCCGGTGCTGCCGCCACCGTTACCCTGGCAGTTGACGGCACTGTGGCCGCGGCCCGGCTGGTCTACCTAAGCGTGGGTGACTTCCCCACCGAGGCTTTTCTGGCCGAAACAGCACTGATCGGAGAGAGGCCAACATCCGCCGCCCTGGCCGCTGCCGCCGAAATCGCCGCTACCCAGGACATATCCCCTGGCGGCGACATCCACGCCAGCGCGGCCTACCGACGCCATTTGGCAAAAGTGCTGGCCGCGCGGGTGCTGGCCCGGGCAGTAGATCGAGCAGTAGAACGATCAGCGGAGAGGGGATCAGCGTGAATCACCCAATCACCCTGACTGTCAACGCAACTGAATACACCGGTACAGTGGAGGCCCGCCTGCTGCTCAGCGACTTTTTGCGCCACGATCTGGACTTGACAGGAACCCATGTAGGCTGCGAACACGGCGTCTGCGGTGCATGCACAGTGCTGCTGGATGGCGCGCCGGTGCGCTCGTGTTTGGTTTTCGCTGTGCAGGCCAATGGGCGACAGGTGACCACGGTGGAGGGCTTGTCGACTGGCCCCCGGCCAGAGCAGATGCACCCCTTGCAAACCGGTTTCTGGGAGGCCCACGGTCTGCAATGCGGCTACTGCACACCGGGGATTCTGATGAGCATTGTCCCCTTTTTAGAGGAGAACCCGGAGCCATCTGAAGCGGAAATCCGGGAAGCGCTCTCGGGCAACCTCTGCCGCTGCACCGGGTATCAAAAAATTGTGGAAGCCGTGCAGATGGGCGCACGTTTACTGCGGGAAAGCCGCGTCTAACATACAATTCTTGCAATCGAACTTTTAGCATGAACCCATAGGAGGCTTATTCATGGAACAATCACTTTTTCTCGAAGGTGCAATTTTCTCAACCATTGCCATTGGCGGCATTGGACTGTTGGCCTGGTGGCTCTTTGCTTCGCCCGTCACCCCACCGGCGCAACCTGTGCGCGCCGTCTCGGCCAAGACATCCCAGACCTTCGGGCTGCTGATCGCGCTGGGCGTCTTTCTCTTTTCCATCGGCGGCTATTGGGATGCTAGCGAACACGTGGTGACAGGTATTATCCCCGGCGGCGAAGATTTTCTCTGGCCGCCCCATCTCATGCTCTATGCGGGCTTTCTGCTCTCGTTCGTTGTGGCGGTGGCTGGGCTGGTGGCCCTGGCGAAACCCAACCTGGCTGCGGGCATCCGTGATCCCCGGCTTTGGGTGCGGCGTAGCCCGTATGTAGGGGCCACTGTGCTGGCGGCTGGCTATGGCCTGCTCTCTGTCCCCGGCGATGCCATCTGGCACGAAATTTATGGCATCGACCTGACCGCCTGGAGTCCGCCCCATGTTTTCCTGCTGGCCGCTTCGGCATCCACCGTGATCTGCGCGATTGGATTGCTTCTCCAGTCTGGAACGCAAGAAAAGAGGTCGGGGGGACGTTCGCTCTTCATTCTGCTGCTACTGGCAGTCATGCTGAACGAAGCCTATCTGATCGGCGTATTGGAGTGGGAGCTCCGAACAGTAGTGAGTCTAGTCCTGGAGCGCCCCAGTTGGCTCTACCCAGTGATTTTGGGTGGCCTGGCTTTCTTCGTCGTCTCGCTGGGTCGGCGTTTGGTTCCCGGCCCGTGGACAGCCACGACCGTCGCCATCTTTTTCTTCGCCTGGCGCATCGCCGGCTCTGCCTTCGCCGACATCGTCAGCGGCGCGCCACCCCGGTTGACGCTCGTTTTCATTTTGGGCGCGCTGCTGCTGGACATCGTTGCACAGCGGTCTAACCGCGAGGGAATGTCGCAAGCCCTCGTCGAAGCGGCGGCCTTCACTGCTGGCTTTGTCGCCATTGCCCTGCCCACCATTCAGTTTGTTTACCTGCCCTACCTCACCCGTTTCACAGCGACAGATCACCTGCTGACCGTTCTGATCGGCTTTGCCATCTGCGCGCTGCTTCAACCCGTTGCCCGCATGGTGGGAGGTTGGCTGGTTGGCGAGCGAACAGTCGAAAAACAGGTAGGTGGATTGGCTCCGGCCATGGGGGATTGAGAAAAGGAACGTATTGCGTATTGCGTGTTGCGTTAGTGGCGAAGCTGATTGCTTTGAATGGTTCTGGATGATAGGTGAATCCATGTGATACTCCACAAAGGTCACTGATTTGCCCTGAACACCACGGCCTACGCAATACGCAGTACGCAATAGATTCACCCACCCATTTCGGTTTTCACACGAATCGTCCCTGCCCCATGACAACCCGCTACTTCGGCCAACCCATCAAACGCAACGAAGATCCACGCCTGCTCACTGGGCGCGCCCTTTTTGTGGACGATGTCCACCTGCCGGGGATGTTGCATGTGGCCTTTCTGCGCAGCGACTTGGCCCACGCGCGCATCAATTCTATCGACATAAGCGCGGCGCGGCAACGGCCCGGGGTGGTGGCCGTCTACACCGCCGACGATCTGGGCGACTATTGGAAACCCGGTCCTCTGCTGGTGCCGCCCCCACCCATTGCCAATATCAAGTTTCATCAGCGCACCCAGGTTCCACTGGCAAAGGATAAGGTGCGCCATGCGGGCGAAGCCCTGGTGATGGTGGTGGCCGAGAGCCGTTATGTCGCCGAGGACGCGCTGGACGACATTTTTGTGGATTACGACGTGCTGCCCGGCGTGGTTGATCTGGAAGCAGCCGTGGCCGAAAGCGCGCCCCTGATCCACGAAGAGCTGGGGCATAACATCTCGGCCCATGTTGTGCAGACAAAGGGCGACTGGGCATGGGCCGAACAGAAGGCGGATCGGGTGATCCGGCGCCGTTTTCTCTACGACCGGGGCACAGCCGCGGCCATGGAAAACCGGGGCATTGTGGCCCACTGGGAAGACAAAACCCAACAACTGACCATCTGGGACACCACCCAAGCGCCCATCGCCATCCGCAACGGGCTGGCGGGGATGCTGGGCCTTTCGGAGCATCAAGTGCGGGTGATTGCGCCCTTTATCGGCGGCGGTTTCGGCCCCAAAATTATGATGTTCTACCCGGAAGAAGTATTGCTGGCCTGGGCAACGGTCCAGTTGGAGCGCCCCCTGAAATGGATCGAAGACCGGGAGGAGAATTTCTACGCCACTACCCAAGAGCGGGGACAAATCCACGAAGCCGCCATCGCCATCAAGAACGATGGCACAATCCTCGGCGTGCGGGATGTCTTTCTCCACGACGCGGGCGCGTATGCGCCTTATGGCCTGACAGTGCCCATCAACAGCCAGTGCACCCTGCTGGGGCCGTATGTGGTCCCCCACTACTATTCCGAATTCACCTCCGTCTTCACCACCAAACCGATTGTGACACCCTATCGCGGTGCGGGCCGCCAGCATGGTGTCTTTGTGATGGAGCGTCTGTTGGACAGCGCTGCGGCAGCGTTGGGCATGGACCCCGTGGCGATCCGGCGCAAAAACCTCATCCCGCCCGAAGCCTTCCCCTACAACAACGAGA
>JAHEML010000285.1 GCA_024643705.1 Caldilineaceae bacterium
CCAGGTGGCTGCAGATGCCACAGCCCAGGCTGGCCCCGGCGCACGGGTGATGCTGATTGCCAGCCGGGAAGCGGCCCAGGCATTGGAACGCACCTTCGCCCCAGTCGATCTGGCGATTGTAGGCATTGTGGACGACGTGTCCGGAGCAATGGCCTGATGTACATCGGCAAAGTCGTCGCCACGGTCGTCGCCACCGTCAAGCACCCCACCTTCAATGGTCACAAACTCTTGCTTGTAGAAATGCAGGACTTGCATAGCCAGCCCACCGCCAAATATGACATCTGCGTGGACAGCGTGCAGGCTGGCGTGGGCGACACTGTGCTGGTAATGGACGAAGGCAGCGGAGCCAAACAGATTCTCGGCCAGAAAGCCGAGCCGGGCCAAGGCGCGGTGCGGGCTGTAATTGTGGGGATCGTGGACGAGATTCAGGTATAGCAAAACGCCATAGGAATCAAGAGTTTTCAGTTTTAATGCCAAAGGCGCAAAGAAGCAAAGGCGCGATGAGAGCGTCTTTTCTCTGCGTCTCTGCCCCTTTGCATCTTTGCGTTGAATATCTTTGCGTTGAAGCTTTTGCATACATGGAGAAAATTTTGAGCGAAACACTCATTCGATACCAGCGCAGCGCAGCCCCCAAAGCCCGCAAAAGCGAACAGCAGCTCCGCCAGGAGATCGTCCAGGTCTGCCAAATGCTCTGGCAACGTCAATATGTGGCTGCCAACGATGGCAATGTGAGCGTGCGTCTGGGGCCAGATCGTTTCCTCTGCACCCCGTCCGGCTACAGCAAGGGGTTGATCCAGCCGGATGAACTGATTGTGGTGGATGGGAATGTGGACGTGGTTGGCCCCAGCTACGGGCCAAAGCGCTATCTGCGCCCCACCAGCGAAATGCTCCTCCACTTGGAGGCATATCGCCAGCGCCCGGATGTAGACGCGGTTGTTCACGCCCACCCACCCACAGCCATCGCGCTCAGCATCGCTGGCATCAGCCTGGCCCACTGCCTGATCCCGGATGTGGTGCTGGGCTTGGGGTTGATCCCCACCAGCGATTATGCCACCCCAGCCAGCCGGGAAGGGGCCGAGGTGATCCAGGAGTTGATCAAGCGCTATGACGCGATTGTGTTGCAGCGCCACGGCAGCATCACCGTGGGTAGCACCGTGCTCGAAGCCTATTTGCGCTTGGAGAAGTTGGAACAGGCTGCCCAGATCACCAAGACTGTCTACGAGCTGCGCCGCCCCGAACCCCTGCCCCAGAGTGAAGTGGACAAATTGGTCGCATGGCGGGAGCAGCAGGGGTTGCTGCGTCCCGGCCAATACGACGATATTTGCGTTGTGTGTGGGGTGAACCATCAGGCCGAAGCGTGCGGGTGTGATTGATCTGCTCGGCCATACCTTGTTGGGGAACCGAAAATAGTACGCGGATCACGAGGATTGGGCAGATGACAGGGGGACGAGATCAGCGTTTATCAGCGTTCATCAGCGTCCCATTTTCATCACCGGTTGTACCCGCCACGGGCATGGAAACCGATTGGGACAAGTTGGGGCGACGTTGGCTTGGGCGTTGCACCGGGGGATGCGTCCCGCTTTTTCCGGCCAGGCGCACACGCCAGCTCACCAGGGCCTTGCGGACACGGGGAATGCGGGCCACCAGCAGCAGCACAACCACCACACCCCAGGCCACCGGCTCGCGAATGTCGGACTTGACCAACCACAAATAGTGAAAGACCCCCAACAGCCCCGCGGCGTAGACCAATTGATGCAACCGTTTCCACTTCTTCCCCAGCCGCTTTTGCCAACCTTTGGTCGATGTGAGCGCCAGGGGTGTCAGAATCAGCAGCGCGGCAAAACCCACCAGCGCATAGCGTTTCTCGAAAATTGCCTCATAGAGAAAGCCCCAATCGAAGCCGTAGTCCAGACCGATAAAGACAAAAAAGTGGATAAAGACATAGCCCCAGGCATACAGTCCCAGCCATTTGCGCGCGGGGATAATCTCGCGCCAGTTGAAGATCGTATTCAGCGGCGTCACCGCCAGGGAAAGCACCAGCAATACCAGGGCCGGTTTGCCTGTACGAAAGGTAATATCCTGGATGGGATTCACCGTCAGATTATCGGTGAAGTAGTCCCACAGCAGCAGATAGAGAGGCAGCAGCGACCCAATGTGGGTGAGCCAAAGAATGCGGGTTTTGGTGAAAATACGGTGGAAGATTGCCATGTGTCTGATCGCTATGGTGTCTGTTCGCTATAATGTCGGGGGAGACGACGGACGACCAAACGTGCTCTACGGTCGTCGGTCGTCTCCCGTCGGTCGCCCATCTTTACCACCCTAAAAATTCTTGCTCAAATCCATTCCATCGTACAGATGGGCCACCTGCTCGGCGTAGCCATTGAAGGGCAGGGTTGCCCGCCGCCCACTCTCGCCGATGCGCCGCTCGCTGGCCTGGGACCAGCGGGGATGGTTCACGTCCGGGTTTACATTGGCGTAGAAGCCATATTCGTTGGGCGCGGCATCCATCCACAGCGAGTTGGGCTGCTCTGCCACCAATTCGATGCTCACAATGGATTTAATGCTCTTGAAACCATATTTCCAGGGAACCACCAGCCGCAAGGGTGCGCCGCTCTGGGGCAGCAGGTCTTTGCCATAGAGACCCGTGGAAATAATCGCCAGATCGTTCATGGCCTCGTCCATGCGTAGCCCTTCGGTGTAGGGCCAGCTATACCACGCGCTGCGCAGACCGGGCATGTTTTCGGTGTCGTTTGCCGTCTGGAAGCGCACATAATTGGCCCCAGACTGCGGCCCGGCTGCGGCCAACAGCTTGCCCAACGGGAAGCCCATCCAGGGGATGACCATGGACCACGCTTCCACACAGCGCAGCCGATAGATGCGCTCTTCCACCTCGAACATCTTGCGGATGTCGTCCATGTCGTAGGTTGTCGGGTTGTCCACCAGCCCGCCAACCGTCACTGTCCAGGGCGATACGGGGAAATTGGCCGCGATCTTGGCGACAGATTCTTTGTCTGTGCTGAATTCGTAGAAATTGTTGTAGTTGGTGATCTGCTCGAAGCTATTCAAGGGATCGCCCAGTTCGTCGGTTGCAGTGCTGGCTGCGGGTTCACGGCTGTCTGGGGTGGCGGTGGGCGGCGCGCTTTCACCTGCCGCGGCTGGGGCGGCAGCCGGAGCCGCTGGAGCGGCGGGTGGCTCTGCGCCACAGGCTGCCAACGCGGCCAGACTCAAGGCAGCGCCAGCACCCACCATCAGTTGTCGCCGGTTCAGATACATGTTTTCCGGGGTAATTTCGTACCAGGGAATTTTGGGGAGCCGATTCATTGTTTGTTGCCTTTCTGAATTCGCAGGGGTGCTATGTATGCTGTCAATCGAGTACGTTGTAGACCCAGAATACGCCGAACCTGTCACACTTGTCTTGTCGAACTCTTATCAAATCGTTACAGTCTGCCCATTTTACAGTCAATGCCCGCATGGTTTCTGTGATGTGCTATACTGCTTCTCTGTTCACGATTCCGTCCGTCGTTCCATTGGCCGATTTCCATGATCCCGCCTGTTATCCACCCTATCCTTGTCCATTTTCCCATCGTGCTGCTCATCGGTTGCAGCGCAGCGGCCCTGGCCTATCTGCACTGGCAGCCCCGACCCGAACTGCGCATCCTGACCTGGTGGCTGCTGCCGCCCGGCTGGCTCTTTCTGCTGCTCACGGTCATCACCGGCATCATCGACCAGGGCAACTTGCCGCCAGATGCCCCCTACCGCACTCTGCTCAACCTGCACACCACCAGCGGTCTGATTCTTTGCCTGCTCTACGGTGATTTGCTCTACCGGAGCTGGTTGCACCGATCGCGCCAGCGGGCCGCGGCCACACAAAAAGCTACTATACCGGGGCGTCTGCCCACCACCGGTGACTTTCTCGATCAGCCAGGGCGCAAGTGGCCCCTGACGGCTCAACTTCTATTGGGAATCGCGCTGGTGATCTGGAGCGGTTGGCTGGGGGGAGAATTGGTCTACGTGTGGGGCGTTAATGTGATGGGTTGAGTTTTTACATTGAATGTAACTACCCTCAGCCTCCCCCAGATTGGGGGAGGAGCCGATCCAGTTCCCTCCCCAAAATGGGGAGGGTTAGGGTGGGGTTGCTTGGCAGTCACAATTGAATTTAGACATCAAAGGCAACCAGCCGTTCCCCCACCCGGTTACGCAGGGCCATAATGCCCAACACCACCACAAAGACCCCCGCCTGAAGCAGAACAATCGTTGCACCCGACGCCACATCCACGTAGAAACTCAGATACATCCCCGCGAAACCCGTTAGCCCACCAATCGCCGCCGACAAAAGGATCATCCTGTCGAAGCTGTCGGTGAGCAGGCGGGCGGTGATGGCGGGCGTCACCAATGCAGCCGCAATCAGGGTGACACCGAGAATTTGCATGGAGACGATGAGCACCGAGGCCAAAATGAAGGCAAAGGCTGTGTCGATCCACTCTGTGCGCACACCGTAAACCTGGGCCACTTCCGGGTCGAAAGTGGTAAAAAGAAGCTGCTTGTAGAGGAAAAAGATAGCCGTCGCACTGGCAACAGCCACCCCGGCAACGATCCAGACATCCTGCTGGGTGACGCCTAAAATGTTGCCAAAGAGCGCGGCATCGAACGAGCGGGTAAAGCCCTGATAACGGCTGATCAACGCCACACCCACGGCAAAGCTGGCCGTTGTGATCACACCGATGGCCGCATCTGCCGGGATTTTCGTGCGCCGCACTGTCTGGTTGATGAGCAAGGCCGCCAGAAATCCCCACAATCCCGCGCCCAGGTAGAAATTCCATTGCAACACAAAGGAGACCACAGCCCCGCCAAAAATAGCGTGGGAAAGTCCGTGGCCGATATAGCTCATCCCCCGTAGAACGATGTAGACGCCCACCATTCCGCAGAGCGCACCAGCCAGAACAGCAGCCAATGTGCCATTGCGAAAGAACTCAAACGCAAAAGGCTCCCATATTATTTCCACAAAATATCCTTAAAATGTGTGCGCTATCCACAATTCAGCGTTGATCAAAAAATTACCCACAAACAATAATACACATAACCCACATTTCCACAGAATTAATCCGTAAAAATGTGCAGTAAGCAATCAGATGGTGGAAAATTTACAGCAAAGAAGCAGGGAGGCGAAGAAGCAAAGAACATAGTCTGCCGCCCACGCCTCTGCCTCTTTGCTTCTTTGTACCATTGCAGTAAAAAATGATATTTCACCTTCAAACTATTCGTTATAGTATCAGCGGAATAGTATCAGCGGAATAGTATCAGCGGAAATCCGTGTTCTATTTTCAGGATAACAAGCCCAGGTCCTTTGCAAGCAGGGCGGCCTGGGTGCGGTCTCGGGCGTTGAGCTTTTGCATGGCCGACGAGACATAATTTTTCACAGTACCCTCGGCAAGGAAGAGTTGGCCCGCAATCTCCCGGTTCGACAGGCCATTGGCAAGCAGGCGCAGCACGTCGGTCTCCCGTTCCGAGAGTGGCTCGATCAGCTTCTCGGCGCTACGTTGGGAGATGTGGCTTGTGCGGGCAAACTCGGCCATCACTTTGCGGGTGACCGATGGTTCGATGAGCGCGCCACCTGCTGCCACGGTCCGGATCGCATCAGCCAGCTCTTCACCCGACAGCGCCTTCAGCAAATACCCCAGCGCCCCAGCGCGGATTCCCTCGAAGACATACTCGTCATCGTCAAAGGTGGTCAGAATGATGACCTTGGCAGTGGGATGGGCAATGAGAAGCTCGCGGGTGGCGGCCACGCCGTCCATCTCCGGCATCTTGATATCCATCAGAACCACATCTGGTTGCAACTCGGCATAGCGAGCCAACGCTTCGACACCGTT
>JAHEML010000286.1 GCA_024643705.1 Caldilineaceae bacterium
ACATCCTCGGCAGTTGCAAAGAGACCCGCATGGCCTGCCACCCCGCCCAACCCCGCCGCGTTCTCATCGTGAACCTCGCCCACCAGCCGTCGATTCCGCCAGCCACACTGCTCGGTGGGCGCGATGCCTTGCCACCCCTCTACAGAGGCGTCTACAGAGGCATCTACCGAGGCGTCCACCGAAGCGTGCACCGGGGGGCAGAAATGGGCGGCCATTGCCAGCGGTTCTGTCACCAACGAACGGATAGCCCCATCCAATCGCCCCAGCCCGCTGATCCGCGCCACGGCAAAACCCAACAGCAGCAAGCCGATGTCGCTGTACAGATAGCTTTCCCCCGGTTGAGCCACAAAAGGATAGGCCACCAGCGCGGCCAAACCGCGGCGCTGGCGATCATCGATTTCCTTGTCAGGTAAAAGCGAACGGGGCGGTGGGCCACACCGTGCATAAACATTGCGCCAGGCGGGCAGGCCGCTGGTGTGGGTGAGCAGATGGCGAAAAGTGACGCGGCCAGTATCGACCGTTTCGCCCGCCCGTTGGGGGTCGGCAGGGAGCGCTGTCTTGGTAAGCGGGTCTTCTGCCTCGCCGATGGGGCGCACACCGCCAAATTCGGGCAACACGGTCGCCAGGGGCTGATCCAAACTGACGACCCCGGCATGGACCAGGCGCAAGAAGGCCGTGGTCGTGAAGAGTTTGGTCACCGAGGCCAGGTCGAAAAGAGTGCCAGCCTGCACAGGACGGGCGCGGCTTTCCGGGTCCAGCCAGCCGAACGCCCGTTCATAGATGCACTCTCCTGCCTGCTCCACCCGGCACACCAACGACGGTGCTGTTTCCGGTACGGCCTCGGTCAACACACGGTCCAATGCGGCCCATTTCGCCATTATCCCGCCCTCTTTTCCAGCACCGCCCACCTGTGATAGGGGGTAAACCCGGCTTTCCCATAGAAATCCAGCAGGCTGGTCCAGTCGATCACACAGCCCTTGACGCCGTTGTTCTGCAAACGACGCAGTCCTGCGTCCAGCAGGAAAAGCCCCATCCCTTGCCCGCGGCGCTTTTCCGCCACGCCGATAAAGCCAAGCTGTCCCCAAGGACGAGGCAGACCATAGGCGTAGTAACGGCCCATGCCCCACAGGGAATCCTCGAAAGTGAGTTTGCACGCGCCTTCCACCCCATCTGCTGTCCACAGCAACATAAAGTCGGAGATGCGCCCACCCTCGCGCAGGAATTCCGCTGTGGCAAAATGCCACGTGCCGGGAAATTCCTGCTCCAAGAAGCCCAGCAAGAGTTCTTCCTGGCCGGGTTGGGCGGGATAGGCAGCCGCGGCGACTTCGCGCAGGGTTGCGGGTGGAGAATAGTCGGCCAGATTGCGGGCCACATCCCAGTTGGTCCAATCACAGAGATCGTAGCCACAGGCGGCAAAGAAAGGGATGGCCGATTCGGGCACGCCGGGCGTGGGGTGACGGGGGCCGCAGCCTGTGCGGATGCGCGTCGCCCCCTGAGCAATCAGCCATGCCTCGGCCCAAGCGACCAGTTGGCGGCCAATGCCCTGGCGCTGATAGTCCGGGTCTACGGCGATGGCATCGATCCAGCCCAGAGTACACGGCATTGATTGGGGCGCACGGGGATGGGCGGCGGCAAAAATTGCGCCCACGGGCTGCTCGTCAACATAGGCCATGCTTCCGGCCTGCGCCCCACCAGTGATGGGACGGGTAAATGAGCCGACAAATTCCGGCGACAGGGCCAAATCGGCGGGCAGGCTGCTGTTCCACACCCTGGCGAGATGTTGGTGATGATCTGCGTTGTTGAGGTCGAAGGGTTTGAATGTGAGCATGGGGAGAGGGTTTAGTTGGTTGATTGGCTGGTTGGTTGGTTGGTTGCAGTGTCAGGTGTCCGATCTACACAATACGCAACACGCAACACGCATTCTGTAATCCGCTACTCTTCCAGTACCACCCCCACACCCGCGGCCAACGCTTTTTCCACCACCAGCCGGGCCACAGCCACATCCTGCACGGCCAACCCCACGGATTTGAAGAAGGTGATCTCGTCGGCGGAGGTGCGCCCCTGCTTGTTTCCGGCGACGATTGCACCGATCTCGGCGTGGATGTGATCTTGGGTGATCTCGCCAGCCTTCAGCGGGACGACCAGATCGCCCGCTTCTGCCAGACAGGCGCTGGTCTGGTCGGTGACGACCGTGGCGCGCTGGATGGTGCGGCTGTCCACCTCACGGGCAGTGGGCAGGTGCGAGCCGACCGCGTTGATGTGGCAGCCGGGCCGCAGCCATTCGCCGTCAAAAAGCGGGGTGTGGCCGCTGGTGGCGGTGATGACAATATCTGCGGCGCGCACTGCCATTTCCAGATCGGAGGTAGCCTGCACGGGGATGCCAAAATGCTCGGTCATCTCCTCGGCAAAGCGGCTGGCGTTTTCGGCGTTGCGCGAGATCACCCACACCTTCTCGATGGGCCGCTCACAGATCACCGCTTCCAGTTGGTAGGGGGCCTGCGCGCCGCTGCCAAACATGGTGACCACGGCTGCGTCGGGTCGGGCCAGATGGCGGGCCGCTACCCCACCGGATGCGCCGGTGCGGATGGCGGTCATCAACCCGGCTTCCATCACAGCCAGCAGACGGCCATCCGCGGGATCGAAGAGCACAAAGTTTCCCTGAATGGCGGGCAACCCATAGTGGCGGGGGTTGTCGCCGTAAAAGGTGATGAGTTTGACACCCAATCCATCGATGCTGCCCCCCACATAGGCGGGCATGGCAAAAAGGCTGCCGCCGTGGGGATCAACCGACATGTTGGTGCGCAGGGGCATGATCGTCTCCCCGACGCTGAGCAGGCGAAAGGCATCGGCCACGGCGTTGATGGCGTCGGGCATAGAGAGAAGGGACTGAACATGGGAACGGGTAAGCCAAAGGGCCACGGGGGTCTCCTGTCGGGTTGGTGGATGCTGATCCTGGACAGGATAGCACAGAGTTGAAAAAGGGCGAAGGGCGCTGTTTTGTATTATGATGGGTTCATCGATTCCTTCATGCCAGAGTATCAAGAGTAGGGAGATGTGCCATGCGTCTGACAATCATTCATCCGTCGATTGGCCGCAAGCCCGGCCAAAAATATATCGGCACCTGGCAGATGGAACCCCTGCCCGCGGCCACAATCGCTGGGCTGACCCCGCCGGATGTGGAGGTGAAATTTTATGACGACCGCATGGAATCTATCCCAGTGGATGAGCCGACGGATTTGGTCGCCATCAGCGTGGAGACCTACACCGCCCGGCGAGCCTACCAGATTGCCAGCGATTACCGGCGACGGGGTGTGCCTGTGGTGATGGGCGGCTTCCACGCTATGCTCTGCCCGGAAGAGGTGGGGCAATATGCCGATGCCCTGGTGGTGGGCGAAGCAGAGGAAATCTGGCCCACACTGATCGACGACGCCCGCCACGGTACGTTGCAACGCATCTATCGCGCACCCCGACGCCCTTCGTTGGGTGGTCTGCGCCCGGATCGCTCTATCTTTCAGGGCAAGCGCTATTTGCCCATTGGCTTGGTGGAAGCGGGCCGGGGCTGCCACTTCAAATGCGATTTTTGCGCCATTCAGACTGCCTTCGAGCGCACCCAAACCCGCCGCCCAGTGGACGACATTGTCCGGGAGATACAGACTTTGCGGGATCAGAATAAGCGCTTCTTCTTTTTTGTGGACGACAATATCACCAGCAATATGCGCGAGGCCAAGGAACTCTACGAAGCGCTGATTCCGCTCAAGATTCGCTGGGTGAGCCAGGCCAGCATCAATGCTGCTCACGACGAAGAATTCCTCGATCTGATCACCCGCAGTGGTTGCGAGGGGTTGCTGATTGGCTTCGAAAGCCTCAACCCGGAAAATCTGCGGGCGATGGATAAAGGGTTCAACACAATGAAGGGGGGCTACGAAGCGGCCCTGGCGAATCTGCGCCGCTATGGGGTCAAACTCTACCTGACCTTTGTCTTTGGCTACGATGAGGACACGCCGGAGACCTTTCAGCAGACCGCGGACTTTGCCAAGGAACATAACATCTACATCGGCGCGTTCAATCATCTGACCCCGTTTCCTGGTACGCCGCTCTATCAACGACTGGAGCAGGAAGGCCGCCTGCTCTACGATGCCTGGTGGCTGGACGAGAACTACCGCTACAACATGATCCCGTTCCAGCCCAAGCGAATGTCGCCGGAAGCGTTGCAACGGGGCTGCCTGGAAGCGCGCAAGAGCTTCTACGCTTGGTCCAGCATCCTGCGCCGCAGCATGGACAAGGTGAACCGGCCCGATCTCTTTATGCTGTGGAACTTCTTTCTCATCAACGGCATGATCCGCCAGGAGGTGTCGGCCAGGGATTTTTATCCTCTGGGCGATCCACTGTGGCAAGGGGAGTTGCTGAAGGTGGAATGAGTCTGATGTAGTCAACGGCAGCGTAAAATTTCAGTGTGAAAATTTCAACGCAAAGAGGCAAAGGAGCAGAGCCGCAGAGGGAGAAAAGATACTGCTTTGCGGCTCCGCATCTTGACGACTTTGCGTTGAAAAGCCATTTTGCCATTTCGTTGACCATACAAAAGTGGGGTGATTATCCGTGTTTTCGAGCGATTTACAGGCGATTCTGGCCGCATCTTCGGCGCGCCACCGCCATCTCTGCCCACGGCAGGTGCTTGGGGCGCGCATGGGTCTTGCCGGTGGTGCGGCGCTGGGTTTGGCGCTTCCCCGTACAGACAAGCGGTTGCTGACTTTTGTGGAGACTGATGGCTGTTTTGCCGACGGTGTGGAAGCAGCTACCGGCTGTACCATGGGCCACCGCACCCTGCGCCTGGAGGACTACGGCAAGATCGCGGCTGTCTTTGTGGATGTGCAGACCGAGCGGGCCGTGCGGGTGGCCCCTCAACTGGATGTGCGCGAGCGGGCCTTCGCCTTTGCACCTGGCGAACAGCGCCACTACTTCGCCCAGTTGCAGGCCTACCAGATGATGCCCGACGCAGAACTTTTGTCGATTCGGGAGGTGGTCTTGGCGACGTCGGTGGCGCAGATTGTCAGCAAGCCGATTGTGCGCGCCAACTGCGAGCTGTGTGGCGAGGAGATTATCAACGAGCGGGAAGTGGTGCAGGATGGGCAGGTGCTTTGCCGTGGTTGCGCGGCAGGCGGGTACTATGGATAGACGAAAAAAGATTGAGGGGTGAGAGATTGTCCACCCCAATCCCTCACCCCTCAATCTTCCAATCTCTTAATCTCTCAATCTCCAAGCGCAACCCCACCGCACCGTGACGATTAAGTCTCTTTCCCTACGAAGTTTCTTTCCCTACTGTCCTGCCAAAATCACAGAAGCCTGGGCCTGATCGGCACGTGCAGTGCTGATTTTGGCTTTGAGCGCATCGGCCACACTCATGCCAGCCGGCACATTTGTGCCAGAGATGGCAGCGGCACGCCCAATTTCGTCGGGGGTGATGGTTGTCTGGGCTGTCATGTTCCAGCGCAGGCGGGCCTCCTGCTTGGCTAACTCCACCAGCACAGTGTAGGTGATGTCGCCCTGGACATTCGTGCCAATGGGTTGAATATGCTTGACCCGGCCTGCCAAGGTTACATCCGGCAGGGCATCAAAGGCCACTTCTACCCGATCCCCGACCTGTACATTGACGACATTCAATTCGCTCAGGTCCACGGTCTCGATGCGCCAGGTGGTCAGATCGGCCAGGTGGACGACGGCCAACCCTGGCGACACCTGCTCACCCAACTCCACATTCACTGCCGCGATGGTCCCGGCGAAAGGAGCACGCAGGGTTGTCTCGGCCAGCGCGGCCTGGCATCCATCAGCACGGCCTTGGCCGCGGCCACATTCGCCTCGGCGGCAGCAATGG
>JAHEML010000287.1 GCA_024643705.1 Caldilineaceae bacterium
TCTACAAGTTCGGCAAAAATCCAAGAGCCATCCGCCAGTTTCAGCCAATCGCCGGCCGCATTCTTGGCAACAATCAAAAGCGCTTGCCCTGGTTGGGCCGAGCCTGTGATCTCGGCTGTGGTGTTGGGAGCGGCCCGCAGATTTGCCAGAGAATTCGATGTGGGTGTGGTTGTTATTGGTGTCGTGGCTTGCACAGTTTCCGAAACCGTGGCCGATGGCGCGATGGTTGTCGCAAGTGGAGTGCCGCCGCCCACTGGGGTTCCATCAGCGTTCACCTCTGGAACAGAGGGCACGCTATCCAACAGCTCTCCAAATATCCAAGAACCGTCGTCCAACAAATACCAATTGTCAGTAGCAAATTTGCCTACAACCGTTACATCCGAGCCGAAGCTGGCCCCACCCACCCGATCAAATGTTCCGCCAGGACCCGAGCGGAGATTGGCGTCGGCGTTGACACTCAGCACGACCGGGGTTGCGGGGGCAACCGGTGTTGCGTTGGCTGCGGCATTCGGCGTTTCTATGGCGGGAGCAGCGGGGGTCACTTCCTGGCCGGGTATAATGACGGGGACAGGAGGCTTGCTTGTTAAGACTTCGCCTGCTATCCAGTTGCCATTGTCCAATTGGAACCATTCCCCGGTCTCATCCTGGGCGGAAACCAGTACAGTAGCCCCTGCATCCACAAAGCCGACAGAATCCGATTCCAGACCGGGGCCTGTTCGCAAATCAGCCTGCCCCTTGACAGAGACAGGGAAGGCAACAGATTCAACCGCAGGCGCTACGGAGGTGGGTTCGGCGACAGGTTCGGCGGTGGGTTCGATTTGGGGTGTGGCGGTGGGCACGGGCTGTGGGGCATCCGTAGGCGTTGGCTCGCTCGACTGGGTTGACACAGCCGTTGCCTCTATTTCGGCGGGCGGGGTACTCGTCCCCATCACAACCATTGGCTCATCGATTGCTGTTGTTGTTGCAGAATCCAGGCCCAAACGCGTCAAAACGTCTTGCCCACCTAATTGGGCGATTTGGTCCTGGATAGTGGTGGGAACAAATTGCATGGCATTTCCCGTTAAGACTAAGGCTGGGACACCAACAATAATTCCAAGCCAAACGATACTAACAATCACCGCGAGAACTCGTTTCATTCTCCCCACCTTTCTTGGACGTGCCATAGTATGGTTATGGTAGGCCTATAGTAACAGTATTTCACACATACTGGGCCACCCATAAACGTACAAAAAGTGTAACACAGGATATGGATGACCACAATTGACAATTAGCATACAAGGGGAATGCTAGACATGGTTTGTAGAGTTGAATTGGCCCTGCAAAAATGCAATGCAAATGAATTGCTAACCCTGTCTTAATCTATTTCCAATGTTTGCTATGTATGCTATTACTTGCACCTTTTATAAAACAGATCGCCACAACTTGTCGGTTTGGGCTCACAAAATTGGGCAGAGGCAAATTATAGATGGATCCATGCAGCGCAATGGTTTTGCACATATATAATCAAGGTGTTATACTGGTTTTGTCTGGGGCGAACGCAAGAGAACCGAACAGTTACAAGAAAACCCAATAGTTAATTTGTATTGTCTACTCACAATCGTTCATCTCTGTTACCTGCCTTTGTTCAATTTGTGATGCCTGCACACCAACAGCAAGTTAACAAACAGAAGGAAGTAATTCTATGACAAGCGAAAGCATTTTTCAGCAGCCTTCTATGTCCAAAAAGACGAACACACATCTTGCGTTGAATCTGCCGCAAATGTTGATCGACCTAAGCAATGATGATCCCGGTTTCAATCGCCACTTGCACATCCGAACATTTCGGCGTGGCGATACTGTGGCTGATGCCGAAAGCCTTCAACGCCAGATGTTTGTGTTGATGAAAGGGCGTGTCTACCTAGTTTGTACTAATAATGAGGGGCGGCGGTTGGTGATTGCCACCCTGGAGGCTGGCTCTGTCTTTGGTGAAGGCGCATTGAACACAACGGGCGAAGCGAACGTCTTCGCCGAGGCGGCGGAAGACACGACAACCTGGAGCATCCCGGCGGCAGAAGCCCGCGACATGACGATTCAATACCCGATTCTTGGTTGGGGTATGTTGCAAACCTATGGGCGTCGACTACTTCAGGTGGAAAATAGCCTGGAAGATGTTGCCTACAAAAAGCTGCCCGAAAGACTTGCATCACTATTGGTCGACCTGGGTGAGGGATCTGACGGAACGATCCAAGGGGTCAGTCATCAGGCGCTGGCCGACCGGCTGGGAACGTATCGAGAAACAGTGAGTGCAATTCTGCGGGATTTCAAACGGCGATCATTAGTTACATTGGGCTACCGGCGGATCGAGATTATTGATAACGAAACACTGAAAGAGGTTGCTGGTATCTGGGAATGGTAGATGGCTGGGATGCTTATGCCACCTCGTTTGACATCTCGTTCAATGACCTCGAATAACCCATAATTGACAAGTTCTGTGTCATTCGAGGTCATTGATCAACATCCTGCGTGCGGATACTACCATCGCAAAAGTTTGGCGCGCACACACATGTTTTTGCAGATTATACGAAGTTGACGTTTGCAATATTAATTGCTATACTATTTGGTAACACACGTTGTCCCACCTCGCTTACAGACTCGAATCCCGAACAGTTTCGATAGTGGATGTTTTTTGGTTCCGTTTACATCAGTTCAAACGGACGCGTAACTAGGTTTTGGTGCGCTAAGAGCGGCGAATTGACTGGAAATTGTATGCTGCTTCACCTCTCGCCGAATAGGTTTATGAGAACCAGCCGGGAAAAATAGTGATCTTTTTGGTCAGACAAAGCCTCAACTCTCAAAATCTAACCCTCTTCAACGCATTGGCTCTCAACTACTCCCCCTGAAAAGAATTCATCAGTAAGATGCGGGTGGTCACATAAACGCTGCCCCTCTGGACTTGCCAATATCTCCACCTGGAATCAACTCAAAGTAGAGAAGCATAGCTTTAAGCTGCAAAACCCTGCACACGGTGCATCCTGTTTAACCCTTGCCGGGCGGATGTTTGCCGCGAATTCTCAAACAGGCGAGACCTTTTTTGTGTTGAACAAATAATAATTACGATAGAAGGTAACCGTATGGAATTGCTCACAATGACGATGGCTGAACTCGAGGATATGACTCTGGATGGATTGCGCGATGTCGCCCGCTCCATGGAGATTACCGGGTACACTCGGCTTAAGAAATACGATCTGATCATGCGCTTGCTACGCGCAAATGCCGAGCAACAGGGGTATATTTTTGGCGGCGGCATCTTGGACATTGTTCAGGATGGGATTGGCTTTCTGCGCAGCGAACATCTTTTGCCTGGGCCTGACGATGTCTATGTCAGCCAGAGCCAAATTCGTCGTTTTGGGTTGCGCACCGGCGACTTTGTGGTTGGTCAGGTACGCCCGCCCAAAGAGACTGAAAAGTATTTTGGCCTGTTGAAGGTTGAAGCCGTCAATGGATTGGACCCCGAAGAGGCAAAACGCCGACCCCATTTCGAGAAGATGGTTCCTATCTTTCCCGATGAGCAGGTACTTTTGGAGACAAAGCCTAGCTTGCTGGCAACCCGGCTGGTCGATCTTCTTTCGCCTATTGGTCGCGGACAGCGCGGCCTGATCGTCAGCCCGCCAAAAGCTGGCAAGACAACTATCCTCAAGCGCATCGCCAATGGCATGAGTGCAAATTATACCGATCTACACCTGATGGTAGTACTCATCGGTGAGCGACCAGAAGAAGTAACCGACATGGATCGGTCGGTTGATGCTGAGGTGATCAGCAGCACATTTGACGAGCCTGTTCAGAATCATGTACGCGTGGCCGAAATGGCCTTGGAACGAGCCAAGCGGCTGGTGGAGGGCCAACGTGATGTGGTTATTTTGTTGGATAGCATCACGCGGCTGACTCGTGCCTACAACTTGACCGTTCCCCCATCGGGCCGCACCCTTTCCGGTGGTATCGATCCGGCAGCGCTCTACCCACCCAAACACTTTTTTGGAGCAGCGCGTAACATCGAAGAAGGTGGGAGCTTAACAATTATTGCCACCTGCTTGGTCGATACGGGTAGCCGTATGGACGATGTGATCTACGAGGAATTCAAGGGGACAGGCAACATGGAGTTGCACCTGAATCGACGCCTTGCCGAACGACGCATCTTCCCGGCAATCGACATCGAACGCAGCAGCACCCGGGCCGAAGAGAAGCAGATGGACGCAGAGACATTGGCGAAAGTTTACACCCTGCGCCGGATGATCGACGCGATGGGCGGCGGAAACGAGGCGATACTGCCCATCCTTGAACGATTGAGCCGCACCCGCACAAATCAGGAGTTTTTGGACACACTCATCAAATAACAACGTACAGAAACAACCAGAATATGTTGATTCGGGCCCGCATTGGGAACCAAATAGCCTACGTTCTATATACGCATCTCCCACGAACAGCAAAAATCTGCAAATATGGCCTAGAATACCCTATTTGCAATTTGTAGCCCTTCGCAGGTGTGCTATAATGCCGACTCAAGACAATAGTTCGTAGGAACGTTTTGTTACAATACATATTACGAATTGATGTCGAAATCTTATATTCTTTGTTTTTGAAGTCTAGCGCACAGGTTCTAGCCACAAACGAAAGTGTACTCAACAACAATTCTGCTTTCGCCACCATTATCGCACACGTCCAACTGCCATGTGCGGCAATAGGCGAACAACAACGTTTTGTTTTGTAGCTTGATCCTGGGGAGACAGCAATGCCGTCGTTCGATACGTATAGTGTCGATGGTGATTATCAGCTTGGGCGATCGAGGAAGTCTCAGCGGTTGGCCGAGCCACAAAGCAAGACAACGTTTGACACTGATAGTTCATACATGCCAGGCGGAAATTCGAATCATCCGGAATTCCGACCTGATGACAAAACAAGCGAGAAATGGAGCGCCACAGCACTTGCTGCTTCATCTCAAAGGCTTGAATCAATGGGTTCTCTGAATACGGTTCAGGACCACCCAAGAGTACGCACACCTCTGCACAGCCAGCCTTCCCCTCGTTCCACTCTACCCAACTTCAACGAATTCCCTACTGTTGATGCCACATTGCATGCAGATATTCTTGCTGTCGAGCCGAACGGAGCGACGGGGATTATGTCTGGGTTTGCCATTCTGCGGAACGGAATTCAGGCATTCCTTGGGGATCAGATATCGCCTATTCGTTTAGCCAGCCACTTTGCGGTCATCGCAGTAGCGGCTGTGGTCCTCATCATAAGCCAAATCGAATTGCCAAATTGGCAATTTTCGTTGCGCAACCTCCCCGGAGACGGGTTATTTGCGGTATCGCAAAACCAAACGACGGGGGAGAATGCTCTCAACACCAGCGATAGTGCATCTGGGGCTGCAGAAGCGTTCCAAAGATCTGTCATTCCTTTCACCAATCAACAACAGGCCCAGCCAGTATTGGATTCGGTTCAAGAGGTTATTGCTCCAGCGCAAGCGTCTGGCCCGGGTTTGATCACACTACGTGAGCAGATCGAGACATACTCTGTTCGCTCTGGTGATACAGTGTTGGGCATTGCCGCTCAATTCAACTTGCAACCAGAAACACTCCAATGGGCTAACCCAGAATTAGAAGCCAATCCCGACATGCTTCGCATCGGTGACCGATTAGTGATCCTACCCGTTGACGGTGTTTTACATGTTATTCAGCCTGGCGACACACTTTCAACCATTGCAGCCAAGTACAAAGTGACCACAGATGCAGTTGTCGGGTATGGATTGAACCATTTGGCCGACAGTAGCACCCCGATTTCGGTAGGACAGCAGTTGGTTATCCCAGGTGGCAACAAAC
>JAHEML010000288.1 GCA_024643705.1 Caldilineaceae bacterium
TTTGGCTCATGTTGACATGGTCATTCGGGTGGACTTTTGCGCCGAGTTTGTGGGTTGCCAGGTTTGCAATGACCTCGTTAGCGTTCATATTAGTGCTTGTTCCCGACCCCGTCTGAAAAATATCCAGCGGAAAGTGGGAATCATGGCTGCCCGCGGCGACTTCACTCGATGCCTGCTGAATGGCTGCCGACATCGCCGCATCCATCAACCCCAACGTCTCGTTGGCAGCGGCGGCGGCACCTTTGATCAACCCCAGCGCGCGAATGAATGAACGAGGAAAGCGCAGATCGCTGATGGGGAAATTGTCTATGGCCCGTTGTGTTTGAGCAGCGTAGAGGGCTTCTGTGGGAACTTTGACTTCGCCCAGGCTGTCGTGTTCGATTCGATATATTTGTTCGCTCATGGCGTCTCTCCTGATAGGCTAATGGGTCTTGCTGAGTTTTTGTGCAATAATGCTCAACCGATACAAACTCATTGTAGCACTCTTGCCAACCCTGCGCACGTTTGGGGGAGATTTTTCTACGATTCAAATTGCGGCGTCCAGCTCTTTTTCTTCCTCGATTGGCAACGCGATCGAAAATGTTGTGCCCTTATGCAGCTCGCTTCTTACCCAAATTTCACCTTTGTGCGCTTCGACGATTGAGTTGATCAAAAATAACCCCAATCCAACACCCGCTGTCCTCCGTCGGAGGCCACTATCAACCCGGTAGAAACGGTCAAACACTTTGGGCAGCTCCTCCTCCGGGATACCGATTCCTTCATCGGCTACGTAGATGACCAGCCGGGCGGGAGAATCTCCGTTGATTTTTCGTCTGTCCACCCAGCCCCCGATGCGAATCAGTCCGCCATTGGGCGAGTATTTGATTGCATTGCCAACCAGGTTGGTAAAGACCTGGCGTAGTCGTTCTTCGTCACCGACAATCACCGGCAGATCGTCGGGCAGATCAAGTTCAATTTGATGTTTCTCGGTCTGGGTTCTGTAGTCTTGAACCACGCGCTCCAGCAGACGCCGCATGTTGACATCCGACATATCCAGGCGCAGATCACCCGCCTGAATACGGCTTACATCGAGCAGGTTGTTGATCAGCGTCTCCAGGCGATCGGCTTCTTCTTCGATAATTTGCAAACTTTGCCGGGCCGTTTCCTTGTCCCATGTGGCATCGGGGCGGGCAAGAGTTTGTGCATACCCTTTAACCAGGGCCACTGGTGTCTTCAGTTCGTGGCTGATGATGGAGACAAAGGTGGATTTCATCTCCTCCTCTTCGCGAAAGCGGGTAATATCGATCACATTGGCGATGATATCGGTCAACCGCTGCTGAGAGTCGAACAAGGGGGTGTATGTGACTGTAACGGCCAACGTACCACCCACCGTGCGCACCAGTTCACCTTCGCAACGAAGACCCGCAGGAGGTATGGGCGTGCTGCTGTCGGCGCATAGGTCGTCCCCAATCCGATTCTGCAATTCGAGAACCTGGCTACAAGGCAACCCAATCACAGCGCTGGGTTCACGCCCCAGCATTTGAGCCAGGGCCTGGTTGATGACAGCCACGCGCCGATCTGGGCGTAGAAGCAAGATACCATCTGCGCTGTTCTCGATAATGGCCGCCAACCGGCTCCGCTCGGTAGAGAGTTGGGCATAGAGACGCGCATTGCGCACCGCGATGGCGGCCTGATAGGCAAAGCCTTCCAAAAATTCCCAGTCCAGTTGGGTAAAGGCGCTACCACCACGAAAAAGATAAATGACGCCGAGGAGTTCTTCCTCGAAGAGGAGAGGCAGACCCAACACTTGCCCCAGTTTGCTACCCAGCTTTTCTTCCACATCGTGAACACGGCGTTCCAAATCCTGGCGGTAATGCTCGGCCAGCGTTCTTGACGTGTCGTCGGAATCACTGTCATCTTCATCCAAAGCGGGGGGCTGAGAACTAACGCTTAATAGGGGGGCAAAAGCAGGCAGTAGATCATCTGGGATCCCGTAGGTGGTGCGGATGCGCACCTGGGGTTCGATCTCTACCGAAATTTGATCACCCGCCGAGAAGAGAATTGACGATGGCGCGGGTTCGTGCAGAACGATCAGTCCCGCCGGCGCGGCAACCATTTCTGCAGCGCTGGAGAGAATCAGTTCGAGGAGGCTGGGGAGATCAAGCCGGGATGTCATGGCGCGGGTGATGCGCAGGAGGTATTCTCGCTGCCGCAATTGATAGGTCGCCATCAAAGCAGGAACATTCATGGCTGCACCACTCCAAGACAGGAAAATCGATGGGCAATGAATCTGAACAAGGAGAGAAAATTCAAGGAGAAATCAGCCAGCATTGATCAAACCGGAACCGTCGAAAGAATCAGGCAGAAGCGCTTGCACACTTGTGATGCGAACATTGCCAGCAGCATCGTTGACAAAAACGACCATCTCAGGGCCAAGTTCAACCATCACTTGACGACAGATACCACATGGCGCGCCACCGTCATCCGTGGCGACGGCAATTGCCACAAACTGCTTTTTTCCCTCTGCCACGGCCCTGGTCAGAGCAACCCGTTCAGCGCAGATTGTGGCTCCATAGGAGGCATTCTCCACATTACAGCCTGTTACGATCGTGCCATCACCGGCCAACACGGCAGAGCCAACCCGATAGCCGCTGTATGGGGCATAGGCAAAAGTACGCGCACCGCTTGCAGCATCGACCAATTGATCCTGCAATTGACTGGAAATTGTTGTCATCTTTCCTCCTAAGCGGCGGAGCCAAGAAAACGCTGGTTATTGGTACGCTCGCTTGATATGTTGGGATTATCTTCCAAATCAAGATGGTCGTGGGGGATAATTCGTTCGGCGCGCACTTGCTCAATTCGTCGCGAATTGACGCTTAACACGATAAAGTACCACCCCTCTACCTCAAGCCGCTCGCCCTGTTCAGGAACACGACCCAATTCGCTGTAGATGAGTCCGCCAAGAGTATCAACATTTTCGTATAATTCGCTCAGATTAACCTGAATGACATCTGACACGACATCCAATCCGATACGACCATTGAACAGATGGGTGTTTGGGTTGATGCTGTGGAGCAAGGGGTCTTCGGAGTCATACTCGTCACGGATGTCGCCTACAATCTCTTCAATCATATCCTCAATCGTCACGATACCAGCAGTGCCACCATATTCGTCCACAATGATAGCCATGTGAACTTGCCTTCCCTGCATCTCATGCAGAAGATCATTCAGTTTCTTGCTCTCTGGCACAAAGTAGGCTGGGCGCAGGATATTTGAAAGGACGGTGTCTGGTCGATCTTCGTGAAAGCACCGCAAAAGGTCTTTGGCGTAAAGTAATCCGACGATATTATCGATGTTTTCTTGATAGACTGGGATGCGGCTATGCCCACTGGAGAGTATGATCGGCAAGCATTCGGTAATTAGAAGATCAGCTCCAATAGCGGTCACATCCAGGCGTGGAACCATAATCTCGCGCGCCGTTGTATCGCCAAATTCAAATATCCCGGCGATCATCTGCTTCTCGTCTTCTTCAATTACGCCTTCACCCTCGCCGACATGAAGCAAAAAACGAAGCCCATCCTCGCTGAGAAAAATGCTTTCGGCGCTTGCCTCTTCATTGCCGTTGCGTGCCCGTGCACCGACAAAGCGCAGAAAGGCAGAAAGGGGAAGAAGCAAGGATACAGCAATCGCCACATAGCGCCCCAAGACTAATGCCGTATGGGATGGATCGCGAAGCACGATGGCTCTGCTCACGATCTGCACAGTCACCAGGAGAAGCCAGCCAAGAAAGAGCCCAATAAATATGCCGCCTGTGGACAAGCCTTGAAGAATAGAAAACCGAAAAATCGTAACGGCGGCAATCACATACGCGCTGCTTTTCACAAGCATCAGCGTAGATAGAAACCGTGCCGGGTCTTCCAGTAGCTTATCAACCGTGCGGGACGAGAGATCAGCTTCGCCCACCAGTAGACGAATGCGGGTCCGCGAAGTTGATGCCAAAGCGACTTCAGACGAAGCGGCAAAGGCGATGAGTAGCACGGAGGCCATGTAAAGCAAAGCTGACGCAACAACTTCAGCAACCACGAAATTCTCCTTATTCTGAGTCTGAGTCTGGCTTGATCTTGTTGACTGGGGCGCGCGCCGGAACACCATAGACCAATGTGTTGGCAGGCACGTCGCGCGTCACCACAGAACCAGCACCTGTGCGCGCACCAACACCGAGAGCAACCGGTGCCACCAGCAATGTGTTGCTGCCCAGAAAGACATCATCGGCTAATTCCGTATGGTTTTTATTTTTTCCGTCAAAATTACAGGTGATCACACCCGCGCTCAGGTTTACATTCTGCCCAACTGTAGCATCACCAACGTAACTAAAATGGCCCATTTTTGTGTCTGGCCCCAAATAACTGTTCTTGACCTCACCAAAATTACCCATATGAACCCTTTCGCCCAAATGCGCGCCCTTGCGCAAATGCCCATAGGGACCGATCTCGCTGGCACGATCCATGCGTGCGTGTTCTAAAACCGAATAAATGATACGACAATCATCACCGATATTCGATTCGACAATCTGGCTATTAGGGCCAATCTCGCAGCCTGTGCCAATCGTTGTGTTGCCCTGCAGGTGGCAGCCTGGCTGTATGACGGTATCCTGGCCGATTTTGACGGTGATATCGATGTATGTCGAAGCGGGATCGATGATTGTTACGCCATCTCGCATGTGCTTCTCGTTGATACGGTGGCGTAGTACATGAGACGCCGCAGACAAATGGGTGCGATCATTGATCCCGTAAACCTCTTCAGGGGGAGCCTGCATCCCCACCACCTGCCGATTCTGGCTGGTTGCGATCTCAATCATATCGGTTAGATAGTATTCACCCTTAGCACTCACCTGCAACCTAGGCAGATTCTCCCACAACCATGTGCTGTTAAAACAGTAGATGCCGGGGTTCAATTCACGAATTCTTTTCTGCTCGGGCGTGCAATCCACCTCTTCAACAATTGCCTGAATCTGTCCATTCTCATCGCGAATCACCCGCCCAAAACCTTGGGGATCATCGCGCACAATCGTCAGCATGGCCAGGGCAAGGTTATCTTTTGACTGGTGATCACGATAGAGGCCCAACAGATTCTGCAATGTGCTTTCCCTCAACAAAGGCATATCCGCATAGAGCACAACAACCTGGTCGCTGGTCCCACGTAAAAAAGGCTCCGCCTGCATTACAGCATGACCTGTCCCCAGCAGTTCTTTCTGTTCGGCATATTGGACGCGTTCACCTAACAGAGACTGTACATCCTCCTTTCCATGCCCAACCACCACTACAGGGCGCCGATCAGTGATAAACTCACCGGTTGCAACCACCCACTCCACCAAGGGTCGTCCCGCCAGGGGGTGTAACACCTTCGGTAGTATTGACTTCATCCGGGTTCCATAGCCAGCAGCCAAAATAACAGTAGCGATTGTCATCGGGTAGACTCCTACACATAGGGAAGCCTGATTTCCAGGCTTCTTTAGAGAACGCAAAAAGACCAGATATCCAAATGCTCGCGCAATAGACATCCAGTTCTGGAAAACGTATTTGGTTTCTGTTTTGGATAATGCGCCCGCTCGGTATAGCAGGGCAAAACAGACATATTCCGGGAGGTTTGTCGTCCATTGAATTGGGCAGCAGACTAGTTTATCGGGTCTGTGCGTCAGTATACCACAAATGAACGGGAATCAGAGAGGGGTACTTGGTGTAGAAATAGAAAGGAGGAGGGAATAGTTGGCGACGGTCTACTCTCACACAGAGTCGCCTCTGCACTACCATCGACGCTGGTGGCCTTAACTGCCGGGTTCGAGATGGAGCCGGGTGTACCCCCA
>JAHEML010000289.1 GCA_024643705.1 Caldilineaceae bacterium
TGAAATGAAGTGGGTCAACACAACCGACCCTCGATTGATTTGAATGTTACGAGTTGGATAAAAGGAGATTCAAATGTACCGACGACTATCGATTCTGTTTGCCTGTGTGCTCATTCTCTCTTTGCTGGTTGGCGGCGCGGCACTGGGCCGGGAAACTGGCAACTTTGACTCTGGACCTGTGGCCCAAAGCTCGGACGAGGGCGACGTAACCCTGGCCACGGCCAAGGCCAAGGTGGAAATGGTGCAGGATGGCCGCGCGATTGTGCTGGCCCGGGGCAACCGCATCCTGGTGGATTCTGTGCCACCTTTGGGCGGCCCCAACGAGGAGATCAATCCCCTGGATCTTCTCCTGGGTTCTCTGGGCACATGTGGTGCTTTTATCTACGAAGCTGCTGCCGCAGAGATGGGGATTGATCTGCACAGCCTGAGTGTCAATGTAGAGGCAGATTTTGCGCCGGCTGGCCTGGTTGATGGGGCTGTCAATCCCCGTGTGCGGGCCTTCCGGGCTACCGTCACGGCGGATGGCCCAACTATGGATGAGATGGACGCGCTGGCCGACGAGTGGCGCGCCCGTTGCCCCATCTACACAACCCTGGAATTGGCCGCGCCCATCGAGATCACCAATCGGCTGGCGGGCGAGGGTACGGCTGTGCTGGATGTAACCTTCACCTACAACTTTGACACCGCAGAGGATTATGTGGCCGAAGTGTCGCCTATGGCCGACATGTTTGCTGCTGTGCCGGGGCTGGTCTGGAAGACGTGGACGCTGAACCCGGAAACAAAGCGGGCCGGGGCTGTCTATCTCTTCGAGAATGCTGAAGCGCGCCAGACCTATATGGACGGCGAACTCTTTGGCGCAGTCCAGAGCCATCCGGCGTTGAGCGACTATCGAATTCGCACATACGATGTGATGCGCAACGAATCGTTGGTCACCCGTGCGCAGTTGTGGGGTGACAGCGAGGGTATGGCAGACGCCAACACCGAGGCGGGGATGATTCTGGATGTAGAATTCACCTATGGCTTTGACACCGCGGCGGAGTATGTGGCCGAAGTGTCACCCTTGGCCGAGGAATTTGCGGCTATTCCGGGCCTGGTGTGGAAGGTGTGGACATTGAACCCGGAGACCAAAAAAGCCGGGGCCGCCTACTACTTTGCCAACGCCGACGCGCTGCAAACCTATATGGACAGCGATTTGTTTGGTGCCGTCAAGGGCCATCCGGCATTGAGCGACCACGAAATTTCCACCTTCAACGTGATGGGCGATGAAAGTGTCATCACCCGTGCCCCTGTGGACACACAATAGGTAAATAAAAAGAGCTGGCAGGTTTGAGAAAACCTGCCAGCTCTGGGCTAGACTGAATTCCATTCGTAATCCGTGGGGCGAGATCATCACAGACGCAAGATCAGATCATCGTCGTTTGCTCCTTCGGCCTGTGGGGTCGAGTCTTCGGTTGGATAAGAGCCTGGACCGAACCACATCTCCCAATAGATTTGGCTAACCCAGTACCGATTTCCATTGACAACGTATTCAAAGAGCAGTTCCTTGCCGGCGAAACGGGTTTGAACTTCGATCACTTTCCCCGTTGCGCCAACGGTTGTGCCTCCTCGGATTCCACCGGGCAAATCACTACCATCCTCCGGTGAATGCATGGCCAATGTCCGGCCTTCCGGTACAACAAAGGTGCCTTTCACTTCATCGGACGCTCGCTCCCGGTCATCTTCTGCTTCTTGAATTGCTGGGTTGACGAGCCAATGTTTGCTCTTTTGGTTATGGAGACCGACTTCTTTCTTCAATTTTTGCTGGAAGGTGTGACAGTTCTTCCCCCAGCCCAATTTCCAGCTCCATTTACCTGTGTAATTCTGGGCAAAGTCGCGTATCTCAGCCGAAACCCGGGTCTTGATTTCGTCGTAACTCTCTTTTGTCAAGTCCACATTCATTGTGGGATGGAATTCAACAGGCGCATCATCCTCCTGATGTGGGTCCCTTCTTGAAGATGGCCCCTCGCCATTCAGCGCACCTTCTACCCCGCCCCACAGCCGTTTGCCAGTTGGAGCGTCGTCGCCGTTAGGCCACCACCCATAGCTTTCACGCGGGCGGAAACCCCCTGCTTGACCATCACCTACTTCGGTCCACCAATGGCCGTATGTGCCACCACCGCCCTGGTTTTCGACGGCTATTCCGAGTTTTTTCTTGATGATGCGACTAAAGTCTGGGTCTTCCCGTTTCATCTTGACAAAATCCAGGTGCATGGCCTTCTTTTTTGTACTGATGCGGTTAGATGGCATTTTCCCCGCGGCTATTTGTGCACCCTCTTCCCGCGACGATCGTTGCAACGATACACTCCCCTGCTGCACCGTGTGGGTCAACTCGTGGGCCAGGAGTTCCTGGCCACTGGTGCTGCTCGGTTGATACTCGCCTTTACCAAAAAAAATGTCATTGCCAGAGGTGAAGGCCCTTGCATTGAGGGATCGATTGAGAGCGTCGGCCTTGCCGCCCTGGTGTATGCGCACGCCACCAAAGGTGGCGCCAAAGCCCTGTTCCATCTTGCGCCGCACTTCCCCATCCATCTGTTGACCGCGCCCGCGCTCCCGCTCGATGGTCTGGGATATGCCGTCGTTTACATCGCCGCCCTTCAGCCCGTGCAGGGGGCTGGCCTGGGCCATCTTCCCGTCTATTTCCTCGTTCAGCACATCCCGTTGCAACATGGACGCATCAAACCTGCGCCGAATCGGTGCGGGCCAGTTTACCAGGCTGGCGCGTTCAGCCACTGGGGTTTGCATTGGGTGCTCGCTACTTGGACCACCCCGTTGCACGTCGGTCGCTGCCACACGCTGTACCACCTGCTGGGCAACAGCGTCGGCTTCCCGTTCGTACTGGTCGTCGGCAGGGCCAAGTTTTAACTTTGGCTGGATGTTTATTCTTGAGGAGATGAAATGCCCCGTAGCCCGGTTGCCGATGGTGCGCTGGAGTACCTGAATGTCGGCGGCATTCAGGCTTTGGGGATCGGCCTGGGCGCGTTGTAGCACATTGGTGGCCGAATCACGCGCAATGGAAGGGCGGGTGGGTTTGCGAGAAGAAGAAGTGCGCGCAGACTGTGCTGCATGCTGGTGATGACTACTGGGCATCTTGATATTTCTCCGCTGCTCAGGTAAGTGGGTACAGGTTCTGGTAGCAATTGTCGCCAATTGCTCCAGCTATCGACGCTGGTAGCAGTGCCTCTGATGCCTACGCAAACATCCTATCAGGGGCACTTACGCCATCAATCACTGTTTCTTTTCCTGCCGCGGCGTCAAGTTTCTGCGATGCCGACGACTTGTACAAATCGGGAAGGGCGTCCAAAGTATAGCCCCCTCCTTCGCGGCCTGTCAACTAGCCAAAATTGGCAGTGTCAATAGATCGTCAACCTCGACTGCCTGGCCAGTAGCGATCGACTTGTTGGCAGCAATCCCCATGAGAATGGACGATGCGCCGTCGATATGGCTGGCGGCCCGGTGGTAGGGGTCGTCCGGCGGGTTGGGGTGGAAAATCTGTTCCAGCATCACCCTGTCTCCGCCCCCGTGGCCGCCCACCCCCTCTTCGATGGGCACGTTGTAGGGTGTGCCATGCATGGGGAAGACCCAGATATGCTTGCCGCGTGCCAGTACTTCCTCCGGCTCGGCCAGGGATTCTTCCTGCCCCGATACAAACGTGCGCCCCACGGCTTCGATCAGTTCCACTTCGATGCGTCCCCGGTCGCCGGTGATGGCCGCCCGATAACCCTCCCAGGGCGAATAGGCGATCAGGGAGTAGGTGAGAATCGCGCCGTTGCGATAGCGGGCCGTCACGCTCATGGTATCTTCGGCACTGATGTTGTCGCCAAAGACGTTGCGGTCGCGCAGGTAGCCGCTGTCGGCCTCGGCTTCCAGGTAGAGACCGCGCAAGGATGGGTTTTCGTCCAGGCGCATGGCAAAGGGGTCGTTGGCCGCGGCTTCTACCCCGGTGTAGCGGTCGTAATCGTAATGCTCGCCCCGCTCTTCGGCATTGGTGCGGCCATAGAATTGCAGATCACCCATGGCGAAAACCCGTTTGGGAACCGAGGCAATCCACCAGTTGATCAGGTCGAAGTGGTGGGTGGCCTTGTGGACCAGCAGCCCGCCAGATTTGTCCTTTTCCCGGTGCCAGCGGCGGAAATAGTCCGCGCCGTGGCGGGTGTCCAGCACCCACTCGAAATCAACGGCCCGGGGCCGTCCGATAACCCCGTTCATGATTAACTCCCGCACTGCTGTGGCCTGGGGCGCGTAACGATAGTTGAACGTGACGCGCAGATTTTGCCCTGTGCGCTCGATGGTCTCGAAAATCTGGCGGGCTTTGGCATCGTCGGTGGTCATGGGCTTTTCGCTGATGGCGTCACAGCCCAACTCCATGGCCCGGCAGATGTAGATATGATGGGTGGAATCCATCGAGGTGACGATCACCACGTCTGGTTTGGTCTCGGCCACCATGCGGTCGAAATCGTCTGCGTGATAGGTGGGCAGGGGCGGCGCGTCGTGGACGTCGGCCAGCCGCGCATTGTGGTAGTCCATGCGGGTCTGGCTGAGATCGCACAGGGCGACCATTTCATTCCATTCGGCGTAGTCCCGAGTGATTGCGTCGATAAACATTTGTGCCCGCCCGCCTGTGCCGACGAGCGCGTAGCGTTTTCTTGTGTTGAACATTGGAATCCTCGATTGAAAATGGAAGGTGTTTGATTACGTGTTGCGTATTGCGTAGGCTGTGAAATTGGTAGAATTGGTGGATAAAGAGGGCCGTGCAACATGAGGTCTGAAACGTGAAATCAGCCGACGATCTCGCGTTTCACGTTTCCGCCGCAAAAAATGCATCAGCCTCCAAACATCACTACTTACACACTACGCAATACCGCAATATCTTCTCATCCCGGCATTCCCACCTGCTTGCCCCGCAAATCCAGAGGAGGGGGCGGCCAGTGGGTACCCCGTTGACCCGAAAGTCCCCGGTTGGGGCCAGGGCTGAACGGGCGATCCGGCGTACCCACCAGTTTGCCATCCTCGGCCCAGGCTTCGTCGCCGCCGTAGAGTTCATCGATCAGCCGGTCGGTCAACCAACCCTGCACCTCGATGTAATCGGGCGAACCGGCCAGATCGTTCTGTTCCAACGGGTCGGCATCCATATCAAAAAGCTGGGTGCAATTGCCCGTGGGGTAATAGATGAGCTTGTACTGTTGCTCCCGGATCATGCGGGTTCCCATGGGGCCATCGCCCACTTCGCCATAGAGATAGGCCCGGCGCTGGTCGCCCACCATGGAAATGCCTTCCACTGTCTCTGGGATGGGAATGCCCGCGAGGTCCAGCAAGGTGGGCATGATATCCTGCCAGCCGACGATGCGGTCATCGATGGTCCCCGCCGGGGTGCGCTTGTCTCCGCTGGGGCCGAGCAGAATCATGGGGATATTGGCTGCATCGTCGTAGTAGAGCCGCTTGGCCCACAGGCCATGGTTGCCCAACATATCCCCGTGATCCGCAGTAAAGCAGATGATCGTGTTGTCCAGCAATTGCTCCTCGCGCAATGTGCCGATGACCAGCCGCAGTTGATGGTCGATATGGGTGCAGAGGGCATAGAAGGCCCGACGGATGCCACGCAGTTCGGCGTCGGAAAATTCTGTGCCGTAGCGCTGCTGGATCACCCGCAGGGCATAGGGCAGTTCGTGGGCGGCCTGCGCCCAGGGGCTGCTGTGGGGCAGGGGAATCTCCGCATCACCGTAGAAGTCCCAATACCATTGCAACGGGACCAGAGGTGGATGCGGGTGACAATAGGAG
>JAHEML010000290.1 GCA_024643705.1 Caldilineaceae bacterium
GGCAGCCCGATAGGCCTGCACAAGAGCCGTGACGAGCGTGGATTTGCCTGTGCCTGGCGCGCCGGTGATGCCAACCAGATAGCCCCGCCCGGTGTGGGAAAAGAGGCCCGCCAGCAGAGATCGGGCATCGTCGCCGCCTTCTTCCACCCGGCTGAGGCCGCGGGCAAGGGCCAGCCGGTCACCGGCGAGCAGGCGGGGGATGAGTTCGGCAGGGGAAAGGTGTTTGGGCATTGTTGACTGGTTGGCTGGTTGACTGGTTGACAGATTGACTGGACGTGTGTCGCCGAATCATCCGTTCAACGGCTCCCTCACCCCACTGTGCTGTGGATAAAGTGGACAATATCCTGGGTGGATGTGCCCGGCCCAAAGATGCCCCGAACGCCCGCAGCCTGGAGCGGTGCCACGTCCTCGTCGGGGATGATACCGCCAACGAGAACGGTCACGTCGTCTTGGCCCTGGGCACGCAAGAGATCGACCACTTTGGGGCAGAGGGTCATGTGTGCGCCGCTGAGGATGGAGAGGCCCACCACGTCTACATCTTCTTGCAGCGCGGCTTCAGCGATCATGGCCGGCGTCTGGCGGATACCGGTGTAGATCACCTCGAAGCCAGCATCGCGCAGGGCGCGGGCCACCACTTTTGCACCTCGGTCGTGGCCGTCCAGACCGGGCTTGGCAACGAGGACACGGATTTTGCGGTCAGCCATGGGCGGCTCCTTTGGCAGGGGCTGGGGACGAGTGCAACAGAATTTGATGGATATTGTAGCGGAAACGGCAAGGGTTGTACAGAAGTCCGCCTTTTCGAAAAAGGTGGACTTCTGCCAAATGAGTGGAATCTTCTAAACCGGTTGAAGGCTATGCTAAAATGGACACGATCAGGATTCCGTCGAACAGACACAACTCGCAATTCGCAATTTACCCCCCAGGAGTACGCAATGATTTATCCCCGAACCGACCGACAGAAACGTTTCGTTCAAATCGCCCAGAATTTGGCCCCTCTCTTCCAAAGCCGGGCCGCCCAGCACGACCGGGATGGCAGCTTTCCCCATGAAAATTTTGCCGACATTCGCGCCGCTGGCTTGCCATCACTGATCATCCCGGAGGAGTTCGGCGGTTGGGGCGCGGACCTGCTGGAATCTGTGCTGGTGATGGAAGCATTGGGCGCGGGGGATGGCAGCACAGCTCTCAGCTTTGTGATGCATGTGCAGGTGCTGGGGGCAGTGGCTGAGAGCCGGGGCTGGCCCCCAGCGCTCTTTGAACAGGTCTGCCGGGACGCGGTGGAGCGGGGTGCGCTGATTAACGCGGTGGCCACAGAGCCGCGATTGGGCAGCCCCAGCCGAGGCGGTCTGCCCGACACAACCGCCGAACCCATGTATGCCAATGGCAGCAGCGACAAACCAGAAGCATGGCTGATCAACGGGCGCAAGAGCTTTGCCAGCCTCAGCCCGGAGCTGGACTACTTTATTATTCCCGCGGCGTTGCAGGATGGCAGCGGCCATGTGGCCCGCTTTGTCATCCCCGCGGGCGAGCACATCCGCATTATCGAAACCTGGGACAGCATGGGAATGCGCTCCACGGGCAGCCACGACATTGATATTGTCAATGCCCGTGTCAGCGGGGATCAGATGCTGGGCCGAGGCGAGCCAAACGTGGGCGATCCGGCCCGATCCACCTATAACGCATGGTTCGCGCTGACTGTTAGCGGTGTCTATTTGGGGGTGGCCCAGGCCGCGCTCGATTTTGCCGCCCAATACGCCCAGGAACGTGTGCCCACCGCGCTGGGAAAGCCGATTGCCAGCCTGGACAGCATTCAACACCGGCTGGGGCAGGCCGATCTGCTGCTCACCCAGGCACGGGCGCTGGTCTACAGCGTGGCGCGGGATTGGAGCGAACAGCCAGAAATGCGGGCCGCGCTCTCGCCCTTTGTGGTGGCAACCAAGGTGACGGCAACCAACAACGCCATCGAAGCGGTGGATCACTGTCTGCGGGTGGTGGGCGGCTCTGGGATGAACCGCTCGATGCCCATCGAACGCTATCTGCGAGATGTACGTCCGGGTATCTTTCATCCTCTCAATGATGATCAGGCCATGTCCATGTTTGGGCGCATTGCGTTGCAACGAATCGCCGACAAACAATCCCCGCCCGAGACAGCCAACAGCAATCCGGTGACGGCATAGTTTCCGGCACGCGCTACTTTTGCGCGCTACTTTTAACGCGAAGATGCAAAGGAGCAGAGACGCACAGCAATCTCTCTTGCACCTTCGCACTACCTCCACAAAAAGCCTATCTCTGTATTGATCAAAATGAGGGCGGAGTATTATTTTTTTACGGCAAAGGCACAAAGGAGCAAAGGAAAGAGCGTCTTCGTTGCTTCTTTGTGCCTTTGCCTCTTTGCCGTCAATTTTCTCCAGTCCGGTTGATCACGACACAATCGGGCAGAAAAATACGCAATTTGTCGTAGAAAATAGTGACGACAACGTACTATAATAGCCGTATTGTTGGTCGTTGCACCCCACACGAAAGTGCAGCTACCCCCAAGATTTAACAACGGATCACCGGCCATGCTGTCCCAACAACCCGAACCGTCTACTTCACTCCAATTTTCCTCGGCTCGACCGAACGACCAACGCCACCCTTCGCCAGAGGCTATACTCCTCACCCCGCTCCACGCGGCCCGGCTGGTGGTGTTGGGCTTTCTGCTGGCAACGGTGATCATCGGTCTGCTTTACTTGATGTTACGCAAGCCAGACCCCGCACCCATTGTGCTGCACCCACCCCCAGCCCCCGGGCCCACATCAACCCCTGTACCCACCGCCACCCCCAGCCCGTTGACTGTCTTTGTCAGTGGCGGGGTGGCACAGCCGGGGCTTTATGTGTTGGCATGGGATGCACGGGTGGGCGACGCGTTGAGCGCGGCTGGCGGTCTGCAAGAAGGGGTGGATGACACCCAGGTCAATCAAGCAGAGAAGCTCTTTGATGGCGCGCAGGTTCATGTGCCTGGGGTAGAGGATGTTGGCACCGACGTGGGGGTCATCCAAAATGGGCCGCCGCCAGGGTTGTCGGGATCGGCGGCTCCTGCACCCCAAACTGGGGCATCGGGTGGTGGAGCAGGAGGGCTGATCAACCTCAACACGGCCAGCGCGGAGGAGTTGATGACTTTACCGGGGATTGGACCAAGCAAGGCGGCTGCCATCATCGCCAACCGTCCCTACAGTTCGGTGGACGATCTGGACAGGGTTCCGGGATTTGGGGCCAAGACCATCGACCAATTGCGAGAGGCGGTGACGACACAATAGACACTCCGATCGACCAATCAGTAAACTCTAATAGGGGCAACAACTCCATGACCGATAACACAACTTTAAGCGCGGCCTCGCTGCGTGCTCTCAATTACACCTTGGGCCCAGAATGGTTCTGCGAATTCCGTGAGTTTGATCTGGGCGGCGATTTTGCCTACCAAGCAGGCGTCATCCGCCGTGACCCCAGCGCGGTCTTGCAGAGCGGGGATACATATTATGTTTGGTATACCAGGGGCACAGGCGAAACTACCGGTTTTGGCACAGGCGACCCAGCCCAGAAGGTCTTCCCCTGGGATTTGACCGAAGTCTGGTATGCCACATCCAAAGATGGTTGGGAGTGGCAAGAGCAGGGGCTGGCCGTGGGCCGAGGCCAGCCTGGTTCTTTCGACGACAGGGCTGTCTTTACCCCAGAAATCTTTGCCCACCAAGGCAAGTACTATCTGGTCTATCAAGTGGTCAAAACGCCCTATGTGCTGCGGGTGAAGGAGTCCATCGCCATGGCTGTGGCAGATTTTCCCCAAGGTCCGTGGCAAAAGCTTCCCGCACCCCTTGTCGAACCGGCAGACAACGGTGTCTGGCTGGGAGAGGAAGACAACCGTTTCGCCGTCCTTGCCAAAGGCGATTTCGACAGCCACAAAGTACACGACCCCTGCCTCATCCACTACCGGGGCAAGTTCTATCTCTATTACAAAGGGGAGCAGATGGGCGAAGAGCGCACCTTTGGCGGGCGGGAAATTCGCTGGGGTGTTGCCGTGGCCGATACCCCTACTGGGCCGTATGTCAAATCACCTTACAACCCGGTCACCAACAGCGGTCACGAAGTTTGCGTCTGGCTTTATCAAGGTGGCGTGGCCGCGCTGCTGACCACCGACGGCCCGGAAAAGAATACGATCCAGTACGCGCCGGACGGGATCAACTTTGAGATTGTAGCTGTCCTGAAACGGACACCCGAAGCCCTGGGTCCCTTTCGCACATCTCAGCCAGACGCCGGCCCGCTGGAAGGCATCGCATGGGGGCTGTGCCATGCATTCAAAGATGGTTGGCAATACATCCGCCGCTTTGAGACATTTCAGCGTCACCCCCGGTGACGTCCGGAAGGTTTACCCCGAACGCCACCAGGGCACATACGGTTACCCGGCCTCTTCAAAGGGGATGACAACCGAAATAGTGTCGCCCCCCTGCCAGATTTCGTAGCAGGGCACGGTCTCCTCGGACATCACACCTTTGTTGCGCTGCACCCAATCAAACACCCCATCCCACACCTCTAATATCACTGGGAACTTGCTCCTTTCTGGGCCTGCCGCGGCTACGGCGGCTCGGTGGGCGGGGATCTCGCGCACGACGATATCGCCGCCGGGCATGACCGCGCCTTCCACGGGGAAGCAGATTTCCACAGGCCCGTCGTCGCTCTCGTTGACAGGGCCGTAGTAGAAGCAGATGGGATCGCCCGCCAATTGAACACCCTGATCTGCGGCGTGGCTGGTTAGCTGCTCCAGTGCCTGGGGGATAAATTGATGAAAGGCTGGGACTCGGATGGTGCGTTTGATGCTGATAGCATGGCGGGCAGGAAAGTTTTCAACAGTCACAGTGGTAGACATAGTCTCGTTCTCCTTGCGTAGATAGGCCAATACTCGCTGGGATGAGCGACGCACCTCTTCCACCTTTTCCTCGAAACCCTGCCGGTGTTCGACGACCTGTTGGATTGCCTCGTCGACACTTGCCGCGGCTAGCACACGGCGAATGTCGGCTAAGGGCATTTCTGCATCCCGCAGCAACCGGATGAAGCGCGCCTTCTCCAGTTGCTCCGTGCTATAATAGCGGTAGCCCGAATCTGGGTCTACCCAGGCTGGAAGCAGAATCTCCAGTTCGTCGTACAGACGCAGGGCCTTGCGTGAAAGCTGGGCGGCTTGGGCAAAACGCCCTACAGACAAGTATTTGTTTCGGTGATCGGGCAAGTGCATGTCGCTCATGGATAGAGTATAAACCTGGCCCTTTGGGCCGAGTCAAGGGGCAATTTTCATGAAATTGGAAAAGGTGAGCCTAACCCACATCCCCGATTTCCGCCAGATGCTTTCATCCTGTTTACGCGAATTGCATCTCAGTTTGCTCGCCTTTATTTCGTTAATACGGCGCGCACGTGCCAATAGCATAAGGCTGGGCATTGCCATGACAAAATCTTTGGTGGAATTTCAGCAAGGGTACAATCTTTCGGGTCATATTGCCATGCAAAAAACAGTCACATCTGCCCTTCTTCTTCTCTTTGCACTGGCCGGGTGCACGCCGGCGGGGCAACCCAACCCAACCGCGCCGCAAGCGGCCACAGCCATCCCCGTCACAGAAACTGTCGCGCCAACGGTTACGCCGACGGTACTGCCCCCAGCCACCCCAAACCACACCCCCAGACCAGAGGAGCGTGCCCAGATGAATAACGACCTTCTCTCTGCCGCTGCGGCGGGCGATACTGTCGCAACGCTACAGAGTGTGCAAGCAGGCGCGGACATCAACACCCAGGACG
>JAHEML010000291.1 GCA_024643705.1 Caldilineaceae bacterium
TTCGGCATCATCGGCGCTGGCCGCATTGGGCAAGTCCACGCGGAAAGTTTGTGCCACCGGCTGCCCCAGGCCAATGTGCTGGCGATTGCCGACATCTTCGGTGATGCCGCGCGGACGGCTGCGGAACGTTTCCACATCCCCCACGCCACCGACGATCCCAGCGAACTGCTGGACAATCCGGCCATCGACGCCATTGCCATCTGCTCCAGCACGCCCACCCACGCCCCGCTGATGATGGCCGCGGCCAGGGCGGGCAAGCACATCTTCTGCGAGAAGCCGATTGCGTTGAATCTGGCCCAGATCGACGAATCCCTGGCCGTGGTGGAGGCCAGCGGTGTGAAATTGCAGATCGGCTTCAACCGGCGCTTCGACAGCAACTTTCAGCGCATCCGCCAGGGGATTGCCCAGGGCGAAATCGGCACACCCCACATCCTGCGCATCACCAGCCGGGACCCTGCGCCGCCACCCATCGACTATATCAAAGCCTCCGGCGGCATCTTTCTGGATATGACCATCCACGACTTTGACATGGCCCGCTTCCTGCTGGCCGACGAGGTAGTGGAGGTCTACGCCCAGGGCGGGGTGATGGTGGACCCGGCCATCGGCGCGGCGGGGGACATCGACACCGCGCTTGTCACGTTGCGCTTCCGCAACGGTGCGCTGGGCATCATCGAAAACAGCCGCCAAGCGGTCTACGGCTACGACCAGCGGGCCGAGGTCTTTGGCAGCGGGGGCAGTCTCGCGTCGGCGAACGTCACCCCCCACCGGGTCACAGCCAGCACACGGGAGAGCGTGGCCCAGGCCAAGCCCCTCCACTTTTTCCTGGAACGTTACATGGATTCCTACGTGGCCGAGATGCGCGCCTTTTGCAGCGCGATTCTCGACGAACAGCCCACAGCCGTCAGCGGCAACGATGGGCGTGTCCCTGTGGTCATGGGTCTGGCGTGCTGGAAATCCTACCGCGAGGGTCGGCCCGTGCGGCTGGACGAAATCGAGGGGATGGCGGAATAGTTTTCAACGCAGAGAACAGAATTAACGCAGAGATGCAAAGGAGCAAAGACGCAGAGAAAAGCCATCTCTTTGCGTCTCTCCTCCTTTGCATATTGACCAATCAGATGATGGAAAAATTTACTACAGAGAAGCAAAGAGGCGGAGAAGCGGAGAAGCAAAGAAACGATTCTGCTGCTCCGCGCCTTTGCATCTTTGCGCCTTTGTACCACTGCAGTAGAAAAAATGGCACTCTGCCCTCACCCTGATCAATCCAATCTCTTCCCCTTCGCGTCTTTGCTCCTTTGCATCTTTGCGTTAAAAATTCTTTCCTACTTCAAATAGGCGTCGAAGAAGGCGATGGAGCGGGCCATGGCTGCCCCGAAATTGGCCGAGATATTGTGATTGTCTCCGATGTAGCGGTCATACTCCACCACACCCCCCACAGCTTCGATCTGCGCGGCCAACACATCCGAGTATTGCACAGGCACACTTTCGTCCCCGGTGGTGTGGTGCAACTGAATCGGCCCGGAGAGATCGGCCAGATAGGTATTGGGCGAAATCGATGCCCAGAACTCCGGATTTTCTTCCGGCGTGCCATAGGCCGCGATGAACTCGTCCCGCCAACTGGCAAACCACGATGGCACAGGCACCCCCTGCAACTCGAAACGGTTGAGCAGATCCGGGTACGACGCCACCACCCCCGCCCAGATCACGCCCACCTTGACCGTGTCGGTCACCACCATGGAGCGCAGGGTGATCGATCCACCCATGGAATGGCCCCACATGCCGATGCGCTCCGGGTCGGCGTTGGGGAAGCGCTGCAACGAGGTCAGCGCGTTCAGCACATCCACCGTGTAGTCCGGGTTGCTGTGACCGCTGCGGGCTTCGCCTTCCGAGCTGCCGTGGCCCCGGTAGTCGGATTTGAAGGTGATGTAGCCGTTGCGGGCGAAACCATCCTGATAGGCCACGTAGCGCTCGGTGGTGCGGTAGAGTTCCGGGGTGATGTGGCCGTGGTTGAAGAGGATGATGGGCCAGCCCGTGGCCGGTGCTGTGCCGTTGGGCACAGTGAGCAGGCCGAAAATCTTCAGCCCGTCGGAACGGTACGAAGCCACATAGCGGGCGTAGTTGACCCCCGCAGCCAGGGTCTGCTCGATGACCATGTCGCTGCCGGGATAGCTACGGGCGCGCATGTTCTCGATGACCAGGGGGTTGTCCGCGGCGGGGATGGGCGTTGGTGTTGCCGTGGGAGTCAGAACCGTGAGCGGTGCAGGGGTCGATGAGGCAACCGGACGGGGGGTCACACCCCCCCCATTGATTGGCCCAACTGATGGCCCATCCCCCGCGGGGATACAGAGTTTCTGCCCTGCACGAATCAGCCCAGGGTTGACGATGCGGGCGAAGCTATTGTCGGCGGCCGCGGCTGCATTGGTGGCTTCCACAATGGCCGGGTAGGCTGCGTAGCTGCCCAGGTGGCGATTCGCCAGCAGGGAGAGTGTCTCGCCGGGCTGGACGCTGACGGTCAACGCGCAGGTGGCTGTGCTGGTCTGTGCCGTGCTTTGGGCCGCAGGTTGTGCTGCGGCAAAAGAGACTGTCAGCAGCAGGGCAAGCATCGCCACAGGGAGGGTGATAGCCAGACGGATGGTGCGTCGCATGGGAGAAACCTTTCGCGAAATGGGTGCGGGCAAACTGTTTGTCGCAGTCTACCCGCACCCATTCGTCCATTCTGTACGGCCACATCCACTTTGCGTTGACCGCAGACCTCCCGAAAAACATCGGGGAGACTTGCGCTGGCTTATCAGGCGACAACAACCTCGATGCCGCTCAGAATATCGTCCAGGCCGAGGGTTGCCAACCGTTCTTCCGTGGGCACACCCGCTTCTGTCCAGCCCATCAACCCGTACCAGTAGTTGCGGGCTTCCAGAAAGACCTCGTCGGTGATCTCCACCCCAGCCAGAGGGCCTTCCTTAAAGGCTTTCATCACCCGGCGGGGCAACCGGTCGTCGTCCGCCGAGAAGCCTTCGCGCAGATTGAAGAGACGGCTCAAGGTTTGCGCCCGCTCGCCTACTTCCAGCAATTGCTCCGGGGTATATTCGTGGCCGGTTACACCGTTCAACACCTGAGCCACGTGGCTGGGGTAGTAGGGGAGAAAGTGGCAGATGACTGCGCTGTCCAGCATATGCTTGCGGTTGACTTCGTGGTAGAAGAGTTCCATCTTTTCGTGGCCCAGATAGTTGAAGGGCATAGGCGCAAAGCGCTTGATCTCGGCGACCCGCTCCAGACCTTCACCGGGCTGGGCAAAGCCGGTATCGTGCATATTCATCATGTGGTCGGCGCCCACCGGGGCCACCGCATAGCCCACGCCCAACGCGTGCTTGGCGCGAGGCTCGTGCATGGGCAACTCCTGCCCCTTCACTTCCACCAGGTAGTCGGCGGCGTCGCCCCCCAGCCAGGCGGCCAGGCGCTTGGACCCCTGGCCCATCAGAGCGCCGAAGCCCTCGCCGTGGGCGATCAGCTCCACTGCTTTCAGCATGTCCGCGGCATTGCCATATTCGGGCAAAAAGCCGCCTGTCTGTTCCGCGGTGAGCAGCCCCCGCTCCACACATTCCATCACATAACCGATGGTCATGCCCAGGCTGATGGAGTCCATGCCGTAGCGGGCTGTCTGCTCGTTGGCTTTGGCGATGGCGATAAAATCGTCCACACCGCAGACGCTGCCCAGCGCGCCGATGGATTCGTACTCCGGTCCGCCATACTCTTTGGAAATTTTGAGCTTCTGCAGAAAGTCCGAGCGCAGATAGGGGTTGTCCGGGAAGGTCTCGTTCTCGTATTCCACCACCTGCTTGCAGCTAATCGGGCAGGCCTGGCAGGTGTCCCGCCCCAGGAGAATCGTCTCCTGCATCAATTGACCGCTGATGCTCTGGTGCTGGGGAAAGAAGGAGTCCTGAAAGTTGTGGGTGGGCAGCGCGCTGGCCGCGGCCAGGGAATTCACATTGCCCGGGGTGCCAATGGCCACGAAGGAGGCCGCTTTGGTCTTGTAGTTGTCGCCCAGCCACTTGGAGACGCCGGAGACCAGCTTGCGCTCGGCCACGGGGATGTTCATGTTGCCGCGCACGGCCACCGCGCGCAGATTCTTGCTGCCCATGACCGCGCCCAGACCGCCCCGCCCGGCTGCCCGGTTGATGTCGTTGATCACGTTGGCATAGAGCACCTGGTTCTCGCCGGCGATGCCACACTGGGAGACCCGGATGCGCTTGTCGTCCAGTTCGCCCTGGATGGCCCACTCCACGTCCGCGGTATCTTTGCCCCAGAGGTGGGCGGCATCCCGGATTTCGACAGCGCTATCTTTGATCCAGAGATAGACGGGTTTTTCGGCCTTGCCGTGGACGATCAGCCCGTCGTAGCCTGTGCGCTTGAATTCGTGACCCCACCAGCCCCCGGACTCCGCGCTGGCCAGGGCACCGGTGAGCGGGCTTTTGGCCCCCACACCATGGCGACCCGCGCCGGGCAGGTTGGAGCCTTGCAGGATGCCCGGCGCAAAGATGAGCAGATTCTCTGGCCCCAGGGGATCGATGCCCACGGGCAGGTCGCGCAGGAGCAGGTAGGCCACCAGCCCCCGCCCGCCCAGCAGTTTCAGATAAATTTCGTCGGACGGCTCTTCGATCCAGTGCCGCCCATCGGTCAGATCCACATGCAATAATTTGCCCCACACGCCACCAACTGCCATGAGAGTGCCTCCATTTTTGGGATGAAAATTTGGTTGAATGATGAGAATTAGAACGCTGATTACGCAGAAACCGCAGATGGCACAGATTTTTAACGCAAAGTCGCAAAGGAGCAAAGCTGCAAAGACAAGACGTTTCCCTTTGCGTCTCTGCCTCTTTGCGACTTTGCGTTAAAAATCATATTCCTGTTTTGTTCAAGAGCCACCGCAGATGGCCGGGATGAGTTCCAAGGTATCCCCGTCCTGCAATTCCGTGTGCCAATGGACCATCTGCCCATTGACCAGCATGAGCAGGGAACCCACATCGGGCATGGCCAGCCGCTCGATGGCCTGGCCCACGGTGGAGACTTCTTGCAGTTGGGCGTCCGGCGGGATGTGCCGACGCAGGTTGCCCGCAACTTTGATTGTGATTGACATGGTGGAAACCGCTTTCTCCAGGGGTGGGGCCGACGTTGGTTTGTGTCCCGATTGTACACCAGATGACGCCCGACCCGCCAACAGGAATCACCCCCACCCAGCCTCGTCTTGGACAGGCTCAGCCATGGCCCGGTTGCGTTGTTGCGCAAGCTGACAGGGTGCGTTACTGGGCGGCGCGCAACTGGTCCAAAAATGCCTGATGCTGGGCCAATGTCTGCCCGGCGGCGTCCTGGGGCAGGCGGTAGCGGGTGAGCAGGGCCACCGCTTCTTCCATGTGCGCAATGGCTTCGGGAATACGGCCAAGCTGGGTGGCAAGCACGAAAGCAAGGTTGAAACGGGCAGCCGCCTCGTAGGGAACAGCCCCGATTTCGTGGAATACCTCAACCACCGCCTCAAATTGTTGTGCCGCCTGCTCAAAATCGCCCTGCTGAAAATAGATGGCAGCCATGTTTGATTGGGTCGTTGCCTGACCCGAGCGGTCGCCCACCTGGATTTGAAGGGGCAGGGCCTGCTCGAAGTACTCCAGGGCCTTTCCCTTCTCCCCCAGGGCGTCGTAGACCATGCCTATGTTGTTGAGTGTGGTGGCCTGACCCGAGCGGTCGCCCACCTGGATTTGAAGGGGCAGGGCCTGCTCGTAGTACTCCAGGGCCTTTCCCTTCTCCCCCAGGTCGGCGTAGAC
>JAHEML010000292.1 GCA_024643705.1 Caldilineaceae bacterium
CCCGCGCACACGAAATTTGGAGCGGGTGAGGGTGTTGTCATTGCGCTCGTAGTGGATTTCCACCAGATGGCGCAGGAGCAGATTGCGCCGGGTCATCTCGCCCACCTTGAGCTTGATGGCGACCTGGCCGTAATCCTCCGGGCTGCCCAGGCCGTAGATGCACGAGACCGACGCCACAATCACCACATCCCGGCGGCTGAAGAGCGCACTGGTGGCAGCCAGACGCAGCCGGTCGATCTCCTCGTTGATCTGGGAATCTTTTTCGATGAAGGTGTCGCTGCGGGGAATATAAGCTTCGGGCTGATAATAGTCGTAGTAGGAGACAAAATACTCCACCGCGTTGTCGGGCAGAAACTCCCGCATTTCGCTGTAAAGCTGGGCAGCCAGGGATTTGTTGTGGGCGATGATCAAGCTGGGCTTCTGCACCTGCTCGATGACCTTTGCCATTGTGTACGTCTTGCCGGAGCCAGTGACGCCCAGCAACACCTGATGACGCAGATTGTTCTGCACCCCTTCGCTCAGCTTGGCGATGGCCTGGGGCTGGTCACCCGTTGGTTTGAAATCACTGACGACGCGGAAAGCAGGCATTGGAAACCTCCAAATGCAAAACGCGATACGAACAAAAGTTCTTTTACCCCTGTAGTATACTCGTTTTGAGCCTGTTTGTCCAACAAAAGCGGGTGGATAATGAGACGGAACGTGAAACGAGAAACGTGAGATCGTCGTCTGATCTCACGTTTCACGTTTCTGCTGTACATTCAGGCTGTTGGCCCACCACTCTTCTATGCCGCCTGCGCCGCTTGCCCTGCTTGCGCCGCTTGCCCTGCCTCCCAGCCGAGCATGGCCCGTTTGCGGTCGCTGCCCCAGCGATACCCATCCACCACCCCGGTTTGGCGGATGACCCGGTGGCACGGGATCAGCCAGGCGATGGCGTTGCTGCCTACCGCGCCGCCCACCGCCCTGGCCGCAGACGGTCTGCCGATGGCCTGGGCCAGATCGCCGTAAGTGGTCAGACTCCCCGACGGCATACGCAGCAGGGCTTGCCAGACCTGCATCTGAAAGTTGGTGCCTTTGATGTAGAGGTGCAGGGGTTTGTCTCGCTTGGTTTCGCCGGAAAAAATACGTTGGACAACCGTTGCAACTTCCGCTCTATCCGCCAACAGACGGGCGGCAGGCCAGCGGGCGCGTAGTTCGTCGATGGCCCGGTTTTCGCCCCCTTCGACCGAATCCCCATCGGCCACAAACGAGAGGGCGCAGATGCCCCGATCTGTGATGCCCAGCAGCGCGTTGCCAAAGGGCGTCGGCTCGATCCCATAGCGGATGTTCAGCCCCGCGCCGCCGCTTTTGACCTCGCCGGGGGTGGCGGCCTGGCACTGGACAAAGAGATCATGCAGCCGCCCCGGCCCGGAGAGGCCCGTGTCGTAGGCCGCGTCCAGCACAGTACCGAAGCGGGTGAGGGTGCGCCGGGCTTCCTCCACAGTCAACGCCTGCAAGAAGCGTTTGGGGCTGACCCCGGCCCAGCGGCTGAAGAGGCGCTGGAAATGGAAGTCGCTCAACCCCACATGCCCGGCGATGTCGGCCAGCTCCGGCTGTTCCCGGCGTTGGTTTTCGATGTAGCGGATGGCCCGCGCTACCAGCGCATAGTCCTGGGCGGATTGGTCGAGGCTGTTGCTGCTGTTAAATGTGTTCATTCGTGTCATTGAAATTTTTCTCTCACTCGTCGCTGCAAAAGGATTCCACATGCCACGAGTATAGCCGGTTACGTGCCAGGCTTCCACCCGATTCTTGCGAAGGTGGACTGGCAGCTTGGTTGTCGAACGCGGTCGGTTCTACCTTTCGCCATCTCTCAAAACCGTGTCCAACACGTCTGCCCAAGTGCTGGCACGCACAGCCAATATGCGTTGCTCGTACAGGTACTCCTGCGCCCGGCGAGCCAAATCCCGGCGCAGGCTGGGCTGGGCGATGAGAGTGTGGAGAGCCGCCACCCAACTGGGCGTGTCGTTAGCTGCCAGCAAACCGGTCTCCCCCTGGCGCACGCTCTCGGCATAGACGGGCAGGTCGCTGTAGACCCCGGCCACGCCTGCCGCGGCATAGTCCAGAAATTTGATGTCGGACTTGGCCCGATTGAAGGGTGTATCGACCAACGGAGCCAGCCCGATGTCCCAATGGACGTTGGCCGTGAACCAGGGCAGGAACTGGGGATATTCGACAACTGGCGGTTCCCGGCGACTGATGGGAAAGGGCAGGGCCTGCAACTGTTCCCACATATTCGCCCCGGCAACAGCGCCGATCACCTGGAGAGCTAGCGGAGAATCCACCTGCTGGGCCACCTGGCGCAACGCGGGCAGAATCATGCCCAGGTCGTCGTCGTGGGTGAAGGTTCCCATGTAGCCGAGGACAAGGGGCGAGGGGTCTTGGGTTGGGACAACTTTCTTCTGAGCCAGCAGTTGCTCGTCCAGGGCGTTTGCCACCACCCAAACGTGCTCGTTACGGGTGGCGTAGCGGGCTTGCAACGCCCGGGTGGAGACAATCACCCCATCTGCTCCGCGCAGAAAGAGGGAGACAATCTCCTTCTTGGCAGCAGAAGCCGGGGTGTTGGCTGGCAAAGCAAGGAGATCATCATCGATCTGATAAAGCAATTTCGCTCCGTTTTTGCGTACATCCAGCAGCAAGGCCCGTGCCGTCTCCGGTGTGCAATCGGGCCGCCAGTGGCGATCCACCACCACGATTTCTGCGCCTTGGCCGTCATAAAGAGGCGAAAAAGCAACGTCGAAACGTTCCTTGATGGACGGGTGGGCCAGGGGTTGCAGGAGGCGGATGTAGGCGCTACCGTGGGGCAGCCCAACTGCGCTGTATTCGTACAGGATGAGGACGCGGGGAGCCATCAGGATTCTGCCTTTTGCTTGTTTTGCTTATCACTTTGTTCATTGTTTTGTTCGGCAAATAGGCAATCGAGGATATTGAAAGCAGCCTTTTCCGGGTAGAAGGCACAGGCATCGGTGATGGCGTTGGCTGCCAGGCGCTTGCGCAGAAATTCGTCATCCACCAGGTTGCGCAAGGCACGCCAACATTCCTCGCCGGATGCGGTGTCCACCACGAGCGCGTTTTCGCCATGCCGGGCGAAGCTGTCGGCTCCACCCGCGGCCGGCACAATCACAGCGCAACCCGCGGCCATGGCCTCCAGCGCGGTCAGCCCCAGGGCCTGCCAAATCGAAAAGTCGATGAAAATATCCACCCCACCCAACAGCAGGGCCACTTGCTCGGTCTGCAACAGGCCCGCCAAGCGCCAGTCAAAGTCCTGGGGAAGATCGGCAAAACCGGGGTCTGCCGGGGAGACGCCAAAAATGGTGATCTCGACCCGTTCGCCGTAGTGGCGGGAGAGACGGCGCAGCAGTTCCATGGTCAGCCGTGGGCTGCGCCGGGGGGAATTGGGGCGAATCATGGCGGTGACGCGGATGGGGGCGCTGGCAGGATCGGTGCCCGGAAAATGGGCGATCTCCACATTGGCGGTGGCGTGTGGCACAGGGTGAAAGAGATCGATGTCGATGGATGGGCCAATGACGGCGCAGTCGACCCCCGTGTACGCTTGAATCTCCCGCCGGTTCCACTCGGTTTTGGTAAAGCAGCGCAGATTGGGCCGGGCGCTGTAGCTGGCCCTGGCCTGCCCATGCTCCACGCTCTCTTCTGCAAAGAAGTGGGCTTCGTAGTCCTGCGCATAGTAACCAGGCGTGGGGCCAGAAGCGGGGCCAGAAGCGGGGCCAGAAGCGGGGCCAGAAGCGGGGCCAGAAGCGGGCAGCCAGTCTACGCTCTCATACCAGGTAGCGACCACGGCGTGGAAAGGTCGGCCCATCTCTTCTGCCTGGGCCGATGTACCAAAATGGATGGGCAAGGGATTGCGGGGATAGGCCGCGGCGAATAGCTCCCGGTTTTTTGTCAGATTGAATAGGTGAACCTCCACGCCCATGGCTTGCATGGCCTTGGCCTCGGCGATGACAACGTTGGCCCCGCCCCCTGGCGCATCCACGGGCAGCAAAAAGAGCAGCCGTTTGCCCGCAAAACGCTGCCGACCCTGTTCGATCAGCGCGGCCCGTTGGACCATGATCCCAGCCCTGGCCCGAATGCCCAGCAAGGGCAGCCCAGCGCGCATGGCATCTTCGGCGGCGGCGATGGTGGAGCGGCCATACCGTTCTGTCAAAATCGTCCCGGCGCGCTCGCTTAGTTCCCGGCGGCGGCTGTGGGAATAGCTGCGGGATTGGGCGTGGTAGACATAGGCGTCGTCGGCCAGCACCAGCCGCCAGTCGGCCGCGCGGGCACGTAGACAGTAATCGTTTTCCTCCCCATAGCCCGCGCCAAACGCGTCTTCGTCGAAGTATCCGATGGCGTCGATGACAGCCCGGCGAATGAGGAGACAGAAGCCGTTGAGCAGGGGCATGGTCGGATAGTGGTGGTTCGCCTGGTGGCGGTTCGCCTGTTGGGCCAGTTCGACGGCCCAGCGGTCGATGTCGTAGCCGGGGGGCAGGGCGTTCTCGGCCCAATCATCCCCACGGCTGAGCATGGGGACGGACTGGTAGGAGGCTGTGTTGGAGAGGGGGCCAGCCAGGCCGTTGGCCGGGTTCGATTCCAGGCCGGCTACCAATCTGTCCAGCCAGCGGGGGGTGACGACTGTGTCGCTGTTGAGAAGGACGACAAAGGGTGCGCTGCTGTGGCGCAGACCCCGGTTGGCGGCATAGGTGTAGCCGGTGGCCTGGTCGTTGCGCAAGAGGGTGACATGGCCGTGCTCCTGGGCAAACTCGTTCAGAAAATCGCGGGTGGGCGGGTTACTGCCATCGTCTACCAGGAGCAGGGCATAGGGTTGGGCCGTGTGGCGCAGAACGGAATCGAGACAGCGTTGTACATCTTCCAAGGCATCGTGGACGCAAACGATGATCTCCACGGTTTGTTGGTGGGGTTGCAGGGGCGGACGGGCGGCGGGCAGATCGATTTCGATGATCTGGTTGCGATAGCGGCGATTGGAACCCATGCGACGAGCCACCGCGCGCCAGCGCCAACGTGCCTCGCCTCGCAGGTGGGTGATCAGCCCGGAAATGCCCCGCTCTTGGGCGATGCGTAACCAGCTTGCCCCCATGCGCAGCAGCCCTTCCCGGCGGGAGCGGGGCGGGACAAGGCGGGCACGCAGCCGTTGTAGCAGACGCAACACAACAAGGCCAGGGCTGTTGCGCAGGCTCTCCCATTCACCCAGCTCGGTGTGATATTTGGTTTCCCAGAGCTGGGCATCTTGTTGGGCGGCCTGCCATTTCTTTTCCAAGCTGAGGGCAAGGTGGGTGAGCTGGGCCTGGCGCATGTCTTGCTGACGGGCGGCGGTGCGCAGCGCGTCGATCTCGTCCTGGTGGGGCTGGGGACTGGGTACGTTTTCAGTTGGGGCAGGTTCTGTTTCTTGGTTTGGCATGTGCGTGCGGTTGTTCGTAAAGGGAATCTCTGAACATCATCGTTCAACCGGGCAACAGTGAGTAGGCAGGCAGAATCACGGTGAACAGGTTCAAGACATTGATTGCGATCATGAGACCCAAAATGGCAAAGGCAACGATTTTTCGGTGCTGTTGCGCCAGAAGCATCCAACCATATGCAACCATAAAGCCGATCGAGATGATCGCTGGATAAAAATATCTGCCCTGGGGTTGAACAGTGATCAGATTAAAGAGAATAAACGTTGTTGCGACGAGAAAGATAGAGAGCCAGAGAAGAAGAATTGCATTCTTTTGGCTAACCGTGAGATTAGAGCGAGGCCGCACAGAAGCATAGA
>JAHEML010000293.1 GCA_024643705.1 Caldilineaceae bacterium
CCCGGAGACCGCCCGATCTCCCAAAGGGCATAGCTCAGACGCCGCCGGGCTGTGGACTCGTCCATGTCCGGCCAGAATAGGTCACAAAGCCTGGTTCGAGACTGCTCCACGTCGGCGTGGAAAAGCAGGTAGGCCAGCAGAGAACGCCCAGCCTGGGATGGAATGAGGACGGGTTGACGATCGTATTCGAGGGCAAAGGGGCCAAAGAGGTGAACCGAAAGCATAGGCTGTCTGCAAAGGTATGGGTTTAGGGCATCGTCTACAAGTTAAGGCTTTTTCGCATTTGTCAAGACCCAATTTGAGGTCGAAACCACCAAAATTGGCGGTCAGAACACTCTTGTGATTGCGAATTGATTACGTTTACCTAGCTTGAAGGTCGCAATTCCAAGCTGAAATCCAACACAAGTGGTCAATTTGACCCGCTTATTGGGCATTTGCCCCTACTTTTGCGCCAGGGATGTCCAATTTGACAAAATCGCGTTGGGCTTAACTTGTAGGCGATGGGTTTAGGGCAAGAATGTCCGCATTTTAGCAGCCGTACCAGCAGACTGTCAATCGAAAATGAGAGGCATGATTCATGCGGATAGGTGTTGATCCACCGAAAAAAGGGAACGAGCGCCCAGAGGCTGGACCGGTGCCAGATATGGCGAAACTCTTGCCGTATATCCTGCCCAACGGCTATGATATTGCTGGTCATTGTGGCCGCAGTATTCATGATTGCCATTCCTTCTTGCGGCTCAAGGCGCTCTCGAAGGCTCGTGCAAGTTTTTTTGAGCACCCATGATGAACTCAGCTTGCTCTAGCTGGCGGCGCAGTCGCTCGTTTTCCCGGCTTGTTTTGGGACTCGAGGACGGGTTGTCCCGTTTAGTTTGCCCGCTTCGGCTTGGCTACGCCCCTGGCTTAATTGGGATGAGAAGAGTCCTTCCCGTCGTAATAGTACTCCCATGCTACCTGGCTCTGGGCATTTCTCGACTGCTTCTACAATCGCTTGTAGGTAGGCCAGGCTGAATGTTCGCCGTTGCGGCGTCGAAAGTGTATCATCCATTATCGACATAGAGGGTATCGTCTCAACCTGAAGTCCACTGGAGGCATTCCATACTCGGACGGCACTGTCGGTATGCCTGCCGGATGTGCCAGTGGATAGGGGCCGCGCCTTGAAAAAAAGTGACAGAAATCGGGTTGCTTGGTAGGACAAATAGGTTTACACTGAGCTGGGTTTACACTGAGAGTCGGAAAGGTGGACGGGCGGAATCGCTGCTAGGAGAAAGTATCGTTGGACATGCAATACCGCACCTTGGGTAGAACAAACCTATCCGTATCGGCGCTGGCCTTGGGCACGGTGGAATTGGGGATGGACTACGGCATCGCCGCGCCAGGCCATTTCGCCCGCCCATCCGAGAACACCGCCATCGCATTAGTACACGCAACCCTGGGCGCGGGCATCAATTTTATCGACACCGCGCGAGCCTATGGTGAGAGCGAGGAGGTGTTGGGCAAGGCTCTGCGAGGACGGCGCGACCAAGCGGTATTGGCGACCAAAGTCACGCTCCATCAGCCCGACGGATCCGTGCCCCCAGGCCCAGCCCTAAAGCAACAGATGCTCGATTCGCTGCACACGAGCCTGGGCTATTTGCAGACTGATTTTGTAGACCTTTGGCAGATTCACAACGTGGATGCGACTATCCTGGAGCGCCGGGTAGAGATTCAGGATATCTTCGACGATACGCGGCGTAGTGGGAAAATCCGGGCGAGCGGTGGCTCGTTTTATGGGGCAGAGCTACCGACACAAGCGCTGGGCTACGATCTTTTCGATGTGATCCAGGTGACCTATTCGGTCTTCGATCAAAGGCTGTCCGACCACGTCTTGCCCCTGGCTCTGGCACACAATGTGGGGGTGATGGCCCGCTCGGTTCTGCTGAAAGGGGCCTTGACCGAGCGGGCCGACCATCTGCCCGACCATCTGGAGGCCCTGCGCTCTCTTTCGTGTAGTTATCGCCGGGCCGTCGCCGACGCGGGCCTGGGGTTGACGGCAGCACAGGCAGCGATTGCCTTTGCCCTGGCCCAGCCGCAAATTAGCTCGGTGTTGGTGGGCATTCGCAGCCAGGCCGAATTGGCGGAAAATCTGCCCGCGCTGTCAACGGCTTTACCGCCCGACCTGTTGCATGCCCTTGCTGCCCTGCGGGTGGACGACGAAAGGATGATCAACCCCGGACTCTGGGGAATTTAGCCAAAAGACGGCTTCACTTCTCAACGCGGGCTTTGCCTGCGGATTGGTTACAAATTTTCATTCAAACCATCGAGGGAACTATGAACATTTCGGCAGAACAAATTCAGCAATTTCGGGAACAGGGCTATTTTATCATTGAACGGGCCATGACAGAGGAGCAATTGGAGGGGCTGCGCGCCGAATGTGGCCGCTATGTTGCCAAGTACGAGTCGGAGATGGAGGCCAAGGGTGTCACCACTTTGGGGATCAACCACTACAAGGCCCGCTATTTTATCGCCAACCGGGGCAACGAAAGCCCCATCATCTCAGGCTTTCTCTTCAGCGAACTGATGGCCGACATCGCCCGGGCGACTTTGGGCGACAATGCCTATCTCTTCAATGAGCAATATGTGGTCAAAGCAGCCGAAAAGGGTATCAAATTTGCCTGGCACCAGGATTCGGGCTACATCGGCCACTATCATCGCCCCTATCTCTCCTGCTGGTGTGCCTTGGACGATATGAGCGTGGAAAATGGCACCATCTTTGTGCTTTCCTACGCCGATGCCGGGATGGCGTCGGATGATCTCTTTGACCATGTGGTGGAAGAGGGAACAAATGACAAAGTTGGTTACACGGGCAGCAACCCCGGTGCGCCCTGTATTGTCCCCGCTGGCAGCGTGGTGGTCTTTTCCAGCCGCACGCTACATCGTAGCGGCCCCAATACCACCGCTAATATGCGTCGCAGCTATCTGGCCCAATACTCCGCTGAGCCGATTATGGAGAAAGATGGTTCCCGTCTCCGTGCCCAGGCCGTGCCCTTGTTGATCAATGGCGAACGGGTAGCGCCGGAGTATGCCAACACCGGGACGTAGATTGGCAGATTGCTGGATTGATGCGCGGCAATCTCTTGATCGGTATTTTGTATCTTCTCTGTAAACAAGGGCCAGCCCAGACCTGTCAGGTGCGCCACGGGAGAGACATTGTCAGCCAAATCAACTTTATTGGCACACCTGACAGGTCCCCAAAACATTGAGAAGATATTGCGATCTCTTGAGTAAAAAACCGGTTTGACAGTGCAAGACATGTCCGTTACCATTGCCTATGTCTGTCGCAAACCTGCCAAAGCCCATATCCAACTCATTTTCACTCCAGAGTGACCGTACGCCTATCGTCGAGCCAACCAAAAGGAGACAAGAGATGGAAAAGAAGCAACCCCTTAGCCGCCGTTCATTCCTGAAGAGTATTGCCGCTGTTGCCGGTGGTGTAGCCAGCTATTCGTTGCTGGCTGCATGTGTACCCGCTGCTCCGTCTGCCCCGGCTGGCGCACCTGCCGCCGAAAGCGATGGGGCTGCCGCACCCGCCAACGCACCCTACGATCTCTCGTTCATGACATGGTGGCTACCGCCCTTGGTGCTTGGCACCGCTGTCGAACACGCCGTCGAGCAGTTTAACGAGAACAATCCTGACATCAATGTGACTATTGAACCCAACCCCGGCGGCACAGACGGTCAGCTACAAAAATGGCAGACAGGGTTAGCCGCTGGCACAGCCCCCGACGTTACCCTGATGCGCCCCCATTTTCATACTGCCTTCGCCTCTCGCGACGCGCTGGTGCAGATCGATGATCTGCTCGCAGGCGAGACGGGGGTAAAACGCGACGACTTCTGGCCCCAAACCCTTGATCGTCTCTCTTGGGATGGCAAGTTGTGGGGATTGGCTGCCGAAATCTGGTTCTCGTTCCAGTTCCTCAATCTGGATATGTTCGAAGCTGCCGGGGTTGATGTGCCAAGTGACGACTGGACCTGGGACGATTTTCTGGAGATCGCCTCTCAACTGACCTCTGGCGAGGGCGCCAGCAAGAACTACGGCACTGCCTCGCTGGGTGGTGGATGGTGGCACAGCATGGCCTGGGCATGGGGCGGCGAAGTGCTGGACGCCGAAGAGCAGCACTGTGTCACCAATCTCTCGCCAACCCCCGAAGCCATTCAGTGGACGGCTGATCTGACCCTTGTCCACGGTGTGGCCCCCAGTTCAGAAGAGCTGGCCGACCAGAACGAGACCGCCCTTTTCGAAACGGGCCGGGTTGCCATGTTCGAACGGGCCAACTGGTATCTGAGCGAAGCCCAGACCAAGTTTCAGGGCAATTGGACGATCATGCCCAACCCCATCGGGCCAGCCACCCGCTCATCCGTGGTACAGGGAGCCAACTACGCAATCTTCAGCCAAACCAAAAATGTAGAGGCTTCGTGGAAACTGCTCTACGATATGTCGGTGGGCAATGGTCAGCAGGTTATTTTGAACGAGACCGGCAACTTCCCGCCGGTGCAGTCTTTGGCAACCATCGAAAATCTGCCCAACTACGAGCAGCGCTGGATCGATGTCTCGGAGACATCCGCAGCGGTGGCCCGCCCCAACCACTTTGTGCCGAAGTATGTGGAATGGTGGAACGCAGCCCGCAAAGAGCTGGACGAAGTCTGGGTTGGGCGCAAAACAGCCGTCGAGGCGTGCGAAGCCATGGTCCCAGCGATTGATGCAATTTTGGCGGAGGCCTGATGTCGGCAAGTTCACGACGGCTCCCTTTGTTTAGCAGGGGTGAAAAGCGAGGAACTCTTGCCCGACGCGAGAATATCGAGGGCTGGCTATTTGCCAGCCCTTGGATTCTCGGTTTTCTGATCTTCACCCTGGGGCCCATGGCGGTCTCGGCCGTGCTTTCCTTTGCCGGTTGGGACATCATCACCCCGGCCAAGTGGATCGGGCTGGGCAATGTGCAACGCTTCATCAACGACGACAGCGCGCTCCACGCGCTGCGGGTTACCACAATCTATGCGGGTGTCAGCGTGCCACTGCAAATTGTGTTGGGGCTGGGCATTGCCCTGCTACTCAACGCCAAGATTTCGGGGCTGCGTTTCTATCGAACCATCTACTATCTGCCTGCCGTGCTCTCTGGCGTGGCTGTTGCCCTTCTCTGGCGCTGGATATTCTCCAAAGAATTTGGCCTTCTCAACCTGGGGTTGGCATCATTAGGGATCGATGGCCCCGGCTGGTTGACCGACCCCAGTTGGGCATTGACGGCCCTGATTGTGATGAGCCTGTGGGGTGTGGGCGCGAGCATGGTGATTTACCTGGCCGGGTTGCAGGGCATCCCCACCGAACTTTACGAAGCAGCCGAGGTTGACGGCGCAGGGGTGCTGCGTCGCTTCATCAACATCACCCTTCCCCTGCTCACACCGGTGCTCTTCTTCCAGTTGATCATCGGAATCATCCGCTCGCTTCAAGTCTTTGTGCAAGCCTTTATCATGACAGACGGTGGCCCCGCCGACGCAACGCTCTTCTATGTGTTGCACCTCTATCGCAACGCTTTTCTCTACTTTCGCATGGGCTATGCGTCGCTTTTGGCTTGGGTACTCTTCATCTACGTCCTGCTGCTGACCTTGCTTGTGGTGCGCAGCTCGCAGGCATGGGTCTACTACGAGTCGGAGTCGAAAGGGAAATAGAATGGTATCCCAGGAACAGGCTGCCACAAGCCAACGGTCTGCTGCTCCGGCTGGCCGCACACCCCGCCAGATGTCCCGGCGGATGCGCCACGCCCT
>JAHEML010000294.1 GCA_024643705.1 Caldilineaceae bacterium
CGACGCTCGCACCTATTTGCACGGCGCGTTGACGCTCAACAACCAGGATGGAACCCGAACCCTGGAAGCCTGGTGTCTCCATCATTTGGCCCAGGTGGAACTGGAAGCGGACAATCTGGTCGAGGCGGAGCGCCTTGCCCAGTGCGCCCAGGCTATGGCCAGGGAGCTGGGCGATGAATTGACAGCGGCATGGTCGGCGGTCATTGTTGGCGAGATAGCCACCCACCGGGGTGAATTCTCCCAGGCGGAGATGCTTTTTTCGCAAGCATTGGATGTAAATCGGCGCATGGAACACCAGCCAGGGCAGATGCGGGTGCTGGCTGCGCTGGCCCGCGTGGCCCTGGCCCGGAACAATCCGAAACAAGCTTTAGCGCTGACGAACGAAGCTCTCGCACTGGAAGGCACAGCCGATCTCCTCCTCGATCGCGCTCCCTTGTTGGCGGCACACGGGCGCGCGTTGGCAGCGCTGGGCAGACAAGCGGATGCCAGGATTGCACTGGAGCAGGCTCTTAATCTGCACCGCCAGATGGGGCAGACGCATCTGGCCGCCAGGCTGCAGGCGATCATGGGTGGCTGAACCGCTATTCGCCGAATTCATAAACCCTCGGCTTGCCAATGTCAAACGAACGATCTATACTCACGCTGTGGGATGCGTCCCCCAGCGCTTGCATCAAATGTCACACGTAGTTTTCTGTGCGGCGGATGATGTCTTTACTCCCCGATCTTCTGTATGTCCCCCATCCGTTTCGCTGTTGTTTTACGCGTGATCAATTTTGTTTTACGACAATCTATTTTAGGGAGAGAACTGAACATGAGTGGAACAGAAGGAATGTCTCGACGATCGTTTTTACGGCTTCTTGGTGTTGGCACCACCATGACCGTGTTGGCCGCTTGCGCGCCTGCTGCTGCACCGGCAGCGGATGCACCTGCGGCGGATGCCGCGGCACCTGCTGCGGATGCTACCGTGGCAGATGCGGGCAAGCTGGAAATTTTCTCCTGGTGGACTGCCGGTGGTGAGGTTGAAGGTCTCAACAATATGTTTGAGATATACAAACGCGACTATCCGGATGTGGAAATTATCAATGCGGCTCTGGCAGCCCAGGGTGCTGGCCAGGGTGGTGAGATGAAGGCCCTCCTCGAAACCCGCATGATCGGTGGCGATCCGCCAGAGAGTTTCCAGGTTCACCTGGGACGTGAGTTGATCGACAGCCATGTGGTTGCGGATCGCATGGAACCATTGGATGACCTGTATGCGTCGGAAGGCTACAACGACATCTTCCCCGCCGACCTGATGAGCGTCATTCTCTACGATGGCCATCCCTGGTCTGTGCCGGTCAACATTCACCGTTCGAATCTCATGTGGTATCGCCCCTCCAAGTTGGAGGCCATCGGTGCCGATGCGCCGCCCGCCAACTGGGATGAATTCTTCACCATGGCGGATGCTCTCAAAGAGCAAGGTTTGCCAGGGATCGCCCTATCGGGAACAGGTGGCAACGGCCACACCATGGAGTCGGTTATCCTGTCTGTTTTTGGCGCGGAAGATTGGCCCAAATTGTTTGACGGCACGATTGGCTGGGACGATCCACGCATGACCCAGGCGCTGGAGATCATGAACCGGCTCTATGATTATGCCCAGCCCGACTACTTGAGCCAGAGTGGGGCGGATGTCAACGATGTGATGATGGCTGACGACGGCCCGCTGCTGATGATCAGTGGCGATTGGCTGCACGGCTACTTCAAGTCAAAGGAATTCACCGACTACACATGGGCCGCCAGCCCCGGCACAGAGAGCACCTACCTCCTGTTGTCCGATTCCTTTGGCCTGCCCAAGGGTGTTAAGAACCGGGATAATGCGGTCAACTGGCTGAAGGTCTGCGGCTCGAAGGAAGGCCAGGACGCCTTCAACCCGATCAAAGGCTCGATCCCTGCCCGCACCGATGCTGATCCCAGCCTGTACGATGAATACCAGCTATGGGCCATGGAGCAGTGGAAGACCCAGACCCTGGTTGGTAGCCTGCAGCACGGCGCAGCAGCCAAGCAGAGCTTCTTGCTGGACTACGACCTGGCACTCAACGACATGGTTGCAACCCGGGATGTAGCCGCAACCCAGGCGGCATTGGTCGTTGCAGCGGAGGAAGCGGCATTTGGCCAATAATACTGTTACTGTTTCGGGGGAGCGCGGCTCAGCCGCCTCCCCCATCCAGTCTACCCGTAAACGATGGTGGCGCTGGTTGAGCGGCGACATGATTCTGGCTTTCTTGGTTCTTCTGCCATCGATCATCGCTGTCGCCATTTTTATCTATGGGTTTATTGGCTGGACATTCTATATCTCCATGTCCGACTGGAAGAGTTCGATACCCGACTTCACCTTTGTGGGGTTGAAGAACTGGACGCGGCTTGTGAACGATCGGCGCTTCCAGATGGACATGCGTAATCATCTATTTTACGCCATCGGCTTTATCGGCCAGTGCATCGTCATCGGATTTACCCTTGCCACGTTACTGGATCAGAAGATCAAGGGTGAGGGGCTGTTTCGCACCTTGTTCATTTTTCCTTTTGCGGTCAGCGGAATTGTCACCGGCGTAACATGGCAGTGGTTGATGCAGCCTTCAACGGGAATCAACTTGATTTTTGCCAAGCTTGGGATGGGTTGGTTCCGACCTACCTGGCACGCCAATATCGAGTACGGCATCTGGGCGGTTTCGATTGCTGCCGCCTGGCAATTCTCCGGCTATGTGATGGCGCTCTATCTGGCTGGGCTGCGGGGTATTCCCGCCGAGCTACGCGAGGCCGCCGCCATCGATGGTGCCGGAACCTGGGCCTTGTACCGCTACATCATCATCCCCTTGTTGATGCCTGTCACGTTTACTGTCTTTGTGCTCACGGGCATGAATTCTATCCGAATCTTCGACGTGGTGGCAGCGTTGGGTGGCCCTGGGCCAGGTAATTCTATCGACTCGCTGGCGCTGAACATGTTTCAAACGACGTTTGGCGCGTATCGCTTCTCGCTGGGCGCAGCTATTGGCTCGGTGATGATGTTCCTGGCGATTTTTCTGGTGGTCCCATACTTGATGAGCATGCAGAGGGAGACCGAGCGATGAGTGTTCAACGGTTATGGACGCGGGGTGCCATTTATCTGGTGTTGGTGGCCTTTGCTCTCTACTATGCTATGCCCATTTACGTTTTGATCATCACCGGGTTGAAGCCGTATAAAGATGTGAGCATGCTGCGGATGTGGGAACTGCCCCAAGGGCTCTATTTCGACAGTTTCACCACGGCCTGGGGATTGGTATCGCCCAATTTTCGCACCAGTGTGATGATTACGATCCCCGCCGCTCTCATTTCTTCGATGATCGGCTCCATCAATGGCTATGTCTTTGCCAAGTGGCGGTTTAGGGGTGCAGACACCCTCTTTATTCTTTTTTTGGTGGGCATGTTCCTACCCTATCAGGGTATCCTCATTCCCCTGGTACTCACCCTACAAAAGCTAAGCCTGTATGGGACACTTGCCGGGTTGATTTTGACCCACTGCATCTTCGGTATTCCCATCACTGCGCTGCTGTTTCGTGGCTACTATGCCAGCATTCCTAACGAATTGATGGACGCCGGTAAGATTGACGGTTGTGGCTTCTTCGGTCTCTACCGCCATATTCTGTTGCCTATCTCCATGCCTGCCTTTGCCGTGGTGCTGCTCTGGCAATTCACCACCATCTGGAACGACTACCTGATCGGTCTGGTGGTGTTGAGCAACCCGGTGCAAGCGCCAGTGATGGTGGCTGTGAAGAATACGGCTGGTAGCTTCTCGGTGGATTGGAACGTGCAGATGTCGGCTGCGCTTATTGCCGCTGCACCTACCGTTATTGTCTACCTTCTCCTAGGTAAACTCTTCATGCGAGGCCTGTTGGCCGGCGCGCTCAAGGGCTGATTTCTCGGTCGCTGTTCGTCGCACATCAGGAAATTTTGAAAAATGTGGTATGTGAGAAAGAGCTTGCTCTCACATACCACATTTTGTATTTGTGGGTCTGGGCCAAAAGTGGCACTTGCCCAATCATCTTTTCTGGGTCACAATAGATTTACCGAACTGGTGCTTTCCTGGCTGGTTGCACCTTTGGGTTGAAGCTTTTGCCTGAAACTCCATTTTCAACGCAGGGGTGCAGTGGTGCAGAGAGCCAAAGTTGAGACAGATTTCTCTGTGTCTCTGCCCCTTTGCATCTTTGCGTTAAATCTTTTGCCTGAAACTCCATTTTCAACGTAGGGGCGCAGTGGTGCAGAGGCGCAAAAGTCGAGACAGATTTCTCTGCGTCTCTGCACCACTGCATCTTTGCGTTAAATCTTTTGTCTGAAACCCCATTTTTCACCCTAACTTTGCCATAACACTGACAAGGAGCAATCTGATGGACTACCGACGTATGGGCCGCACGGGCCTGAAAGTTTCGGAAATCTGCCTGGGCACAATGACCTTTGGCCACGGCACGGATGAAACCGAAGCCACGCAGATGGTGGACCTAGCCTTCGACGCGGGTGTGAACTTTTTTGACACTGCCGATGGCTACGGCGATGGTCAATCGGAAGTGCTGTTGGGCCGGGCGTTGAAAGGGCGACGCCGGGATGCGGTGGTTGCCACAAAATTCTTCAACCCCATGGGCACAGGCCCCAACGACTCTGGCATGAGCCGGGCGCGCATCTTCAACGCCATGGACGACAGTCTGCGCCGTCTGCAAATGGACCACGTAGACATCTACTATATTCACCATGTGGACACCCAGACGCCCTTGGAAGAAATGTTGCGCGCCCTGGACGATCTGGTGCGGATGGGCAAAGTGCGCTACATCGCCTGTAGCAACTACGAAGCGTGGCGGTTGATGGAAGCCATGTGGCTCAGCGACAGCCACGATTGGGCGCGCTTCGAATGCTACCAGCCTCAGTACAGCCTGGTGGTGCGAGATATCGAGGAGGAGATCATCCCTGTGTGCGATCTGAAGGGGCTGGGCGTGGTGATCTGGTCGCCATTGGGCGGGGGCTTTCTCACGGGCAAATACCAACCAGGTCAACGCAGTGTGACAGGAACCCGCTCTGACGAGGGCTGGGCGTATCCACAACGCTATTTCGCCGCCAACGCGGATGATTCATTGGCTGCTTTGTTGGAGATTGCCGCAGAATTGGGCCGCAGCCCAGCACAGGTGGCCCTGCGTTGGAGCCTGGAGCAGCCTTCCATCACCAGTGCCATCGTTGGTGCACGCACAGTGGAGCAGGCACGGGACAATTTTCTGGCCGGTGGCTGGAAGCTGCCTGCCGAAGCGCTGGAGCGGCTCAACACTATTTCACACCTGCCTGCGCGCTACCCCAGAGCCATGGAGGCCAACATGCACGAACGACGCAACAGCGCCGTGAAGATGCCACGATTATAGGTTTGTCTGCAAAAAGACGTGCCCACGCGAAAGGTGTGGGCACGAGACAAGCATCGGTATTAGAGTATTCGATCGTCGGAAGTCGGTCGTCTATCTACTTCTTCCACACTACTCCTCTTCCACCTCTGGCGCAAAGGCCAATGCCAGCCCTGCCCGGCTCACCTCTTCGTAGACCGCTACCAGTTGATCGTAGGTTTCCAGGCTGTCGGTACGGAACGGGGGGTGGCCCAGGCGGCGCAAAAGGGCCAGCCGGATGCTGGGGGGAGCGATGTGGTGGTGCAGATCGTCCAACTGCTTGCCCCGTCCCCAAAAAGTGTCGATCTGGGTAGAGAGGGGCAGGGCCGTGGGACTGTTTTCTTGCAGAGATGAGAAACCCGGC
>JAHEML010000295.1 GCA_024643705.1 Caldilineaceae bacterium
TAGGGTTGCTGATGACCGGTGTCACACCAGCATTGCTGGCCCAAAGCGGAGATGACCCCGCCGGCGGCGACGGAACCGGGCGCAAGGTCTTTATTCCCCTGGTGACACAGTCGGGCAACCAGGTGGATGCGGCACGTGTGCGTGTTGTGCAAGACGACACAGATTTGCCCAATGTCGCCGCCAATAGTGATAACCCCAGCCACCCCTTGGGTGACGCACAAAAAGCATTGCAAGCAGCAGGTTTTGAGGCAAAGGTAAATGGTAAGGCCAATGGGCCTGTCGCCGAAGTAGCCAAAGGCCAGTTCGTTGAATTGCAGCGCCAGGGCGAAGATTCGATTTGGACCGTTCTTGGTCAGTTCAGCGATTTCTCGAAGAACAGCATCCCCGAACCTGATCGCAGTGTCGATAACACGACCATTTGGGCACCTGACTTTAGCCGCGATTACTATATGGACCTGCTTTTTTCCGAAGCACCCGGTGATGTCTCCATGCGCAATTTCTACATTGAGCAATCATCGAATCGTTACACGGTGAACGGAGATGTGACAGACTGGGTCACGGTGCCGGGCAGCGGTAATTACTATGGCGCCAACTATTGCGGTGGTATTGTTTGTGCCCGCACGTGGTTATTTGTCCGCGATTCGGTGAATGCCTGGTACAACGCACAGGTAGCCGCTGGTAAGAGCGATGCCGAGATCAGTGCCTATCTGGCCCAGTTTGATGTCTGGGATCGGTATGACTATGACGGCGATGGAATCTTCAATGAACCTGATGGATACATTGATCACTTTCAGTCGGTTCATGCGGGTGAAGGCGAAGAGACCGGCGGCGGTGCTCTGGGCACGAATGCAATCTGGAGCCACCGTTGGTATGCCTTCTATAACTATATTGGTGTCACCGGCCCGTCATCCGATTACTTATTGGGCGGTATCAAGATCGGTAACACCAATTTCTGGATTGGTGACTACACTGTTGAACCTGAAAATGGTGGCGTAGGTGTGTTTGCCCACGAGTTTGGCCATGATCTTGGTCTGCCTGATCTATACGACACCTCTGGCAACACCGGCGGCGCTGAGAATTCGGTCGGGTTTTGGTCTTTGTACGCCAGCGGCTCTTACGGGAACACGGGTATCGCATCTGAAGGCATCGGCTCTAAGCCAGTGCCCATGAGCGCCTACGAAAAGATATTCCTTGGCTGGTCTGATTACACAGCCATTGGCTACAAGCAGAAAGCTTCTGTGAAAATGGGCCCGTCCAACTACACCACCAAACAGGCCCAGCAACTTGTCTTGTTGTTGCCCGACAAGCATGTAGATTTCCCCGTTGGCGATCCATTCAGTGGTGCCTACCAATACTTCTCCGGCTCTGGAAACGAGTTGGCCAATAGTATGAGCCGTTCTGTTACGCTGCCTGCCGGCACAGTGACACTTTCTGCTAAGATCAACTACGATATCGAAACCGATTGGGATTTCGCTTTTGTGACCGTAAACGGTTCCTCTATTCCAACAAATCTGTCCGGTACTGGAAACGATAGCGGGCTTAATCCAAATGGGCATGGCGTTAGTGGCACATCGGCTGGCTGGGTTGATTGGACAGCCGACCTCTCGGCCTATGCAGGCCAGACGATTACCTTGGGCTTTCGGTACGCAACGGATGAAGCGGTAGCCGGGGATGGGTTGTTTGTTGATGACATCAGCATTACATCCTTGCCAGTCGATGGCGGCGAGACCGACCCAGGTTGGAGCTATAATGGCTTCCTGCGTGTGACCAATGTTGCCTCACTTTCCTTCTTCAATGCCTATTTTGCAGAGTTTCGCACCTACAAGGGCTATGATGATGGCCTGCGCACCGGACCCTACAACTTTGGCTTTGCCAACACCACGCCAAATTGGGTCGAACACTTCCCCTACCAGGATGGTCTGTTGGTTTGGTATTACGACAGATCGTTCGCGGACAACAATGTAGGCGACAACTGTCTCTCTGGGCGTTGTGGTGGCCTGGTTTTGCCGGTAGACGCACACCCGGACTTGCTGCTCCGCCCAGATAATAGTCTGGTATGGCGGCCACGGGTTCAGTCCTACGATGCGACCTTTGGCCTGGATAAGACTGATAGAATTTGCCTGCATGTGAACGGACTTGAGGGTTGTTATGGCGGCCTGCCAGCCAACAACAAATTCGATGATATGCAAAACTACTGGGTTGCACCCAATGCAACCATTGACCACAAGGGTTGGGCCAGTGTTCAGGTACCCCACACAGGCACGACCATCCGTGTCAAGAGCGTATCGGCTCAAGGCAACTTTATCCAGGTTGATGTCAACAAGTAATTCTTGATGTCGGCACAACTGTGATTACACAAAACAGAGCCTCCGTCATCTTGGCGGAGGCTCTGTTTTGAAGCACAACCGAGCGCAGCGCATAGACCACAATCCCACATTCGAACTAATCAACCAAGTCAGCGGTTTGATCTGGGCCAATGTACAGTTGCCACAGTGCCCACCCACTCCACAATTTTGCAAAGGCACCAACCCAGAGTAAAATTGTACTGCCTGTTTTTTCGATCCCCCTTGCGTCGATCCAGCAGCGCCCCATTCTTCTTTCCCAATCTTTGGACAGCTAACACATCCTATGACACGTTCAACCCTGACCCATTTGGAATGCGGCAAATGCGGCAAAATATACGACGCCGACCGCTTGATTAACCTCTGCACTGAGTGTAGCCGCCCCCTTTTGGCCCGCTATGATTTAGCCAAAGCCGCACAAACCCTGACAAAAAAGAGTCTGACCGAGCGCGAACCATCTCTGTGGCGCTACGAAGAGGTGCTGCCCGTGCGCCGGGACGATGCCTGCCTGAAATTGGGTGAAGGCTGGACACCCTTGGTCAAAGCGCCCACCCTGGGGGCCGAGATCGGTTGTGCCAATACCTACATCAAAGACGAATCACTCAACCCCACAGGCAGTTTCAAAGCCCGCGGGCTGGTGATGGCTGTCAGCCGGGCCTACGAACTGGGGGCCAAAGAGATTGCCATTCCCAGTGCCGGCAACGCGGCTGGTGCTATGGCCGCCTACGCCGCTGTGGCCGGTCTGCCCGCCTATGTCTTCATGCCCTCCGATGTCCCCATGACCTTTCGAGTGGAATGCAAAACCCTGGGCGCGCAGGTGACGCTTGTGGATGGACTGATCACCGACTGTGGCGTCAAGGTGAAAGAAGGTGTGCAGAAGCATGGTTGGTTCGATGTGAGCACCCTCAAAGAACCCTACCGCTTGGAAGGCAAAAAGACCATGGGCTACGAGCTGGCCGAGCAGATGGACTGGCAATTGCCCGACGTGATCATCTATCCCACCGGGGGCGGCACAGGACTGATTGGCATGTGGAAAGCCTTTGACGAAATGGAGCAGATGGGGTTGATTGGCTCCAAAAGGCCGCGGATGGTTAGCGTGCAGAGCACGGGCTGCGCGCCTATGGTGCGGGCCTTTGAAGAGGAGACAGAACACGCGGAATTGTGGCAGGGAGCCAAAACTGTGGCCGACGGGCTGCGTGTGCCAGCTGCCGTGGGCGACTTTTTGATTCTTAACGCCATCCGCCAGAGCGGCGGCACAGCAATCGCCGTGCCCGACGAAGAGATGATCACCCACGCCCGCACAATGGGGCAGCATACAGGTATCTTCCCCGCACCAGAAGGGGCTGCCTGTCTGGCCGCGCAGATTCGCCTATTGAAGAGTGGCTGGATCAAACCGGACGAGAATGTGGTGCTTTTCAACACCGGCACAGGGTTAAAATACGCGCATTTGTGGGCATGAATTGGTAAAGTAGGGACAGGTCTAAGACCTGTCCCTACTGGACCTGTCCCTACCGTGCAACATCAAATTGAATTCCTTTCAGCAGAGAGATAGTCTATTGACGAAAATACTCCGGCGTCGGGCCGCAGTTGCAGGCCCGGCAGAAACACACAAACATTTGACAAAAGGTATCAACCTAATCGCAGATTTGCTTGCGCCTACCCTTGGCCCCATTGCCGGCCACATTGCCAGCCAGCGCGACACCCGCGGCCCGGAACTACTGGACGATTCGGCCACGGCTGTGCGGCGTATTCTCGATTTTGGCGATCCCAGGGTCGATATCGGCGCAATGCTCATGCGTAGCCTGGTTTGGAACACCGCCGAGCGGGTGGGCGATGGTGGCGCAACCTGTGCCGTTCTGGCACGGGCCATCTATATCAACGCCCTGCGTATGATTGCCGGCGGTATTAACTTCCGGGACCTGGAGCGGGGCATTCTGGCCGCGATGGATGCTGTTTCAGTAGATCTGACAACGGGCGCAACACTTGTTGTCTCGGAGGATGAACTCTCCGAAGTCGCCTTTACCGTCGTGCGCGATCGTCCCCTGGCGAGCATGTTGGGCGAAATGAGCCATCTGTTAGGGCCAAATGCAAAGGTCACAGTACAAAAATATGTGGCCCCTTACCTGGAGCGAGAATATCACGCCGGGGCCAACTTTGGCGCCGAGATCGCCAGCTACCTGCTCTATACCGACTCTGCCCGCAAGCAGGCTGTGCAGACCGAATGCGCAGTGGCATTGGTGGCTGCCAATCTGGCCGAAGTTCAGGACGTTGTCCCCTTGATGGAAGCTGCCATCGCCACCGGAGCCAAGTCTTTGGTGATTGTGGGGAATAATTTCAAGGATGCGGCTCTGCATGTGTTGATCAACAATCATCAGGCCGAAAAAAAGAAACTAAACATACTGGCCGCCAAAATCAAGCCTGTGGGCGAAGAGCGACGCTACGCCCTGGAAGACATGGCCCTGCTGACAGGCGCAACCGTGCTGGGCCAAGGCTTTACCCCAGCACCAAGCCGAGCCACCGAGGAACATTTAGGCAAAGCTATCCGCGTAGAAGTGGACAACGGTCAGTTCCGCCTGCTCCCAAGTCGGGATCGGTTGGTTGCCGCCCAGCCCGAGGTCGATTTGATCCGGCAGCGCTTGGCAGACATGGCGCAGAATGATGATGATCGCCCCCTATTGATGAGCCGGCTGGCTTCTCTCAGCGGGGGCATGGGCACCCTGAAGGTAGGCGCGATTGGGAAATTGGAGCGGGAAGTGCTGGCAGTCAACGCAGAGCGCGCCCTGAAAGTGCTCTCCACCGCCCAACTGACTGGCGTTGTCCCTGGCGGTGGCGCGGCCTTTGTCCACGCCCGTGCAGCGCTAAAGAATGTACACTTCGGCGACGATGCGGATTACGGCGTCAAGCTAATCAACGACATATTGGACGCTCCCCTGCGCCAAATTCTCGTCAATGCCCACGTACCGGCCCCCGGAGTCATTATCGACCGTTTGACCGAAGCCGGGCCGGATAGCGCCTATGACGTGCTGCAAGCGAAGGTGGGCAATGCAATGGAATGCGGCGTGTTGGATGTAGCTGGCGTTGTGGACATGGTTCTGCGTACCGCCGTCAGCACCGCATTGATGGCCCTGAGCACCGATACAATTGTCTACCACAAGAAACCCGAGCAGGCGATGGAGCCGTAAATAATGACGATTATCCTTTCGATTTCGACCCAAAAACAAGAACAGTGGGCCGCTGGCCCTTACGGTCTCTTTGCGGTGGATGGCGGCGAACTTTTGCCCACAGCCCAACCCATGGAGCGGCTGACCGTGTGCGCAGCTATCCATGATAGGCTGTTGGTGGGCGGCGCGCCCCATGGTGTGGCCTATCTCTATAAGGGCGGCCAGGAATGGCAGGCGGCCTGGTTGGGTGGTGCAAGCGAACCCGCTCTCTGCCTT
>JAHEML010000296.1 GCA_024643705.1 Caldilineaceae bacterium
AATGTCAGCCCGCTGTCGGCTGCTGGGGGTTTGATGGCTCTGGTTGGGCTGATCATCACGCTGTTGGGCGGGGGCTGGTTGGCTTGGGCCTTTTACAGTGGGGGCAACAACGGCGCTAGCGAACTGGTGATTCCTCTCGTGCTCTGGCTGGCCGGCCTGGTGATTGGGGTTGTTTCTGGCTTTGCTGGGGAGCGCCGACAGCGGCCCACACAGGTTGAGGCTACGCCGGGTGTCTGGTCGGTGGAGAGTGCACGCCGTTATTTGCAGCGCAAACAGAATCAGGCCGCACGCGCCCAAGCAGACGCTCTCGTTTTGCCAAAGCGAACAATCCGGTTTGCTTTGCTTGCCATGATGCTCGTCGGCCTGCTCGTGCGGCTGTGGAATTTCGCTGGTTTGCCCGATGGTTGTATCGCCCAGGAATGTGACACGGTCGTGGGGGCTTTGGACTTTCTGAACACGTGGCATTGGGGTAACCTTTTTCTCACCTACTCCCCAGCGCATGTGGCGCTCACCTCCCTTTTTCTCGCCCTCTTTGGGGTGGGGCAAAACAGCACTCTTCTCTTGGGGCTGTTGCTGGGAACCTTGGCGATTCCTCTCGCCTACGGGGCAGCATCCCGTTTTGTGTCACCCAACGCAGCTTTGCTGGGCGCTCTGATTGCGGGTTTCGGCCCACTGCTGATTGGGTTAAGCCGCCATCCGGGGCCGGGGCTGTTGCTCCTTGTTCTTGTTCTGGCTCTGTTGGCTTTGCGTCCGGACGAAGCTGAGAACGGGAGTTGGCTGGCGAGTGGATGGGTGCCCCTGTGGGGACCCCTATCGGGGGCGTTGGCCGGGCTGACCCTTTTTGCCGCCCCTGCTCCGCTTGCCTGGCTGCTCTTTCTCTGGTTTGTGGTCACCCCACCCGCAGGCAACACCAATCGTGGGGCGTGGATCGCCTATTATTCGTGGCTAGTGGCTGCCGCACTGCCGCGGCTGGCAATCGCTCTCGTCGCCGGGCTGCAATCAGCCACCCTGATCGAAAACCCGCTAGTTGGAATGATGCCCCAGGCAGCCGCACAGGCCGCTCGCTTCCTGGCGGATGGCGGTCTGCCAGGATTGCTGGCCCTGTTGGGTAGTGCCTATTTGCTGCGACATATCCGCTGGAACCGGGGTTGGCTGTGGAGCATGGGCTTTCTGCTGGTGGGGCTGCCCCTTTTTGTAACTGAACAGTGGGCTGATCTGCACTTTCTGGCCCCATTGTTGGCCCTGTTGGGTGTGGGTGCGGTGGTGGCACTCAACCAGATCGTCGGCCTTTTTGCCCGGGTCTGGTCGCCGGTGCTACGCCCAACGCCTATTTTGATCGGTGCTGGGGCTTTGTTGGTTGTGTTGGTGGCAATGGGCAGTGTGGCTCGGCTGGGTGATGTGGCGGAGCGGGCCAGCAGTGAGGCCAATGGTGGTTATGCGGCCATTGGGCGTTATCTGCATAGCCGTTTTGAAACATCGGTGGACAACGGCGGCAGTGATCAAACCTTGGTATTGGTCCCCCATTCGATCTTGTCGAACGCGGCCACCCAGCTCGCGGCGCAAGGCGTTTTGCCCCGTGCTGCCCACATTGTCCCCCTGGACAGTGTGGCCCACTTGCCCTTTACCGGCCCACCCTTTATCAACCAGGGCATGGGTGATCTGCTCTACATTCTGCCCAATGCCGACAGCCCCCTGCAACGCTATGTGCAAACTCTCTATCCCGGCATGGTCGCCGAACCGATTCTGGATGGGCAGGGCACCAGTTGGGCACTGGCGTATCCTGTTGCCCGGGGGGCTGCGGCGAATGCCCAGGGATTGTCTGTGGGCTATTTTGTCGGGGAGAGCGGAGAAGATAGGCCGGATATATCCCAAGAGCCGACAGAAATTCGCCGGGAAGGGCCTTTGGATTTCCAGTGGGGCGTCGCTCCGCTTCTATCGCCGCCCTTTGTGATGGTGGGCAGCGGCGGGCTTTACGTGCCCGAGGGCGGCATTTACAAAATGCGTATGGTGCGCGATGGCCCCGTGCAGGTTCACGTTGAGGTGGGCAATCCGGCCTCTCCGCTGCTGGTGTTGGATAGCGATACGGGTGTGGTGGAGCAGTCGGCTGATTTGCCTCAAGGTTTTCTCTCTTTTTCTATCAAGATCGACGCGGGAATGAACATCACCGGGACTGCAAGCGAAAGTACAGCGGGCAAGCTCTCGGTGCAATGGCAGCGCCCGGACAATGAGTGGGAAACGATCCCCCGCCAGGCTCTCTACAACGGCCCAGTGGCTTTGGGGGCTGGCTGGGTGGCACGCTATTATCGCGACGGCACAGCTGGAGATGCCACAGCCGGAGATGCCACAGCTGGAGATGCCACAGCCCAAGGCTTTGACGCAGGCTCCGGCGCACAGCTCATCGGCTGGCGGGTTGAGCCGTGGCTATCCGACTCAAGCTTGCTTTCGGACTCTGGGCTGGCTGTTTGGCAGACCAAGTTGGCCGCGCCGCTGGAAGGCACGTACGCTTTTACCCTCGATGGCGCGGGGCCGTACCAACTGGAGATCGATGGCATTGTGTTGGTTGACGAAGCCAGCGGGGGATCGAGTTCAACCTCCTTGCTGCTCAGCCAGGGGTGGCACACAGCGTTGGTGCGTTTCCGACCATCCGGGGCGGGGGGTATCCAATTGCGTTGGAGGCCGCCGAATGCGGGCACGGCAGGGCTGATTCCGCTGGACTTTCTGGCTGCTCTGCCGCCGGATGCATCCACCGACGCCCTGGCTCTGCCCGCTCCGATCATGCAGGATGTTCAACCCGCTCTGGCAATAGGCAACGACGCTGGGAGCGCGCTGATGTTGTCGCCCAGTGCCCAGCGCTCGACAGGGGGCGAGCTTCCCGTTGACCTGCCCGATTTACCCTTCACCCTGGAGTGGCAAGTGGGCAGTTGCGGGGCGGATATCGAAGAGTTTCAGCAGCCCAGGGGTGTGGCGATCAACCTCTTTAACGAACTGGTCTATGTTGCCGATCAGGGCAACCGGCGGGTGATTTTGCGGGATTTGTCCGATGGCGGTTTGGTGGATTTCTACACCGACGAGAGCTTTGAAGAACCCTTCGATCTGGATGTGAATTTGTTGGGCGAAATTTTCGTGTTGGACGCGGTCTCCCAGACCATCTACAAATTTGAGGAACCGGCAGGCATCGCCTTGGCCCAGCCCAGCGACACCGCTTTTTATCGTCCACGCGGCATGGGGATGGATTTGAATGGGGATTTGTATGTGGCCGACACGGGCGGGGGACGTGTGGTAAAATTGTCGGGTAGTGACGGCACGGTTGGCCTGCAAATCGGCGGCCCGGATTCTGCTCTGGGCCAGGGGCAGCCGGTGGATGTGATGACCCTGCCCACGGGCGCGATCTATGCAGTCACTGCCCAGGATGGCACGTTGTGGCGACTGGATACGGGGGAATCCTGGCCCGCCGTGGCCCCGGCCAATACCTTCGATTCGCCCCATTTTGCCCGGTTGACCACCAGCGCCTTTTTCCTGACTGACCCGGAACGCAGGCTCGTGACCTATTACGACAGGTTGGGGAATCCCTTGGGCCAGTTGCGCAGCGACCTGTTTGTCAAGCCAGTGGGTGTGGGTGCTTTGATCTTGGATGGCGATGTTCTGTTGGCGGTTGCGGACAGTGCCAGTTGTCAGCTTTCGCTCTGGCGAGCGCCTCTGGATGCAATTCCGTAATTGATTTTTTCGTTTTGAGATGGAGGTTACCCGGCGTTTGTTCTTGGTCCGGTATGTGGGTTTTTGGTTTTGATGTGGGTGATTTCAAAAAGGTCTTCGGGCGCAGGTACACGCGGATTACACTGAAAATGCGTGCCATTCGTGCCACTTGTGTTCGAAAACTTTCTTGCTGTTACTCACCATGCAGGCAAGATTTGGAGATGGCATGGATAGCAATGAACGAAAACGTAATTTGGTACTGGTGGGGGCGATTGCCCTGGTTGTCTTCCTCTGTGTGGGGATGTTCAGCGCGACGGCAGCTATTGGCTACTTCTTTTTTGGCGACAGTGGGAACACCGGCACAATTGAAATTCAGGTGAATGGCCCCGGCGATTCGCCCACGCGCCAGAACAACGCTGCCCCCAGTGAAGCACCGGGAAAAGGCACGCCGACACCCAAACCCACCCGCCAAGCCACCACTGGCGAGACCCCGGCCCCAATGCAGACGCCAATCCTGGCACCAGCATTTGCCCAATCAGACACCGAGAAGCAGATGGCCGAGATGATTGTCCCCACCCGGGACTTGCGAGACTTGGCCCTGCGCTTGCGCCCGGATGTGAACGATATTCCCCTGACCGTGGAATCGAAAGAATTCGAAGTAGGAGACGAGATCAAATTTTGGGCGTCAAATGTGGATGATAACCGCCAGTTTGAGTTGAAAGCCACCTTGATCTACAAAACGGATGTTGCCTATGTCTGGATTGAATCGGGCGAACGTTTCGACAAAGAGCGGATTATCGAATCTGTGGATGTGTTTAGCGAGAAGAGCTACCCCACCGAGCGGGCCTTTTTTGGCAGCGAGTGGAACCCTGGCGTGGACCAAAACCCCCGCTTGCACATTCTTCATGCCAATGATCTGGGCGGCTCGATTGCCGGCTATTACAGCAGCGCGGATGAGTTCAGCCGCTTGGCAAACGAATTTTCCAACGAAAAAGAGATGTTCTACATCAGCTTGGAATGGCTCAACCGTAGCCAGGATTATGAATACTATGAGACTGTCCTGGCCCACGAGTTTCAACACATGATCCATTGGTACAACGACCGCAACGAGGAGACCTGGGTGAACGAAGGGCTGAGCGAACTGGCCCAAGAGGTGGCGGGCTATCCGCCGGACATCGGATTTGCTTCAGTCTTTGCCGAGATTCCCGATACCCAGTTGAACACCTGGAGCGATGATCCCGCGGGCAACGGCGAACACTATGGCAGCGCCTATCTCTACATGGCCTATCTGCTGCAACGCTTTGGCGAAGATGTGACCAAGGCCGTTGTGGCCCATCCGGCCAACGGGATCGCGGGTGTCTCGGATGCCCTGGCAGAAACCGGCCACAGCGTTACTTTTAGCGATGTCTTTGCCGATTGGGCCGTGGCGAACTATGTCAACGATCCCAATGCCCTGGATGGGGACGGGCTGTACGGCTACAAGCAGTTGCGTGCCCCAGCGCCAGCCCCCGAAAAGACCTTCCGCCGCTACCCGGTGGAGAGCCGTTCGACCACGGTACGCAATTTTGGCAGCGATTATCTGGAACTGGAAGGCAGCGGTGATGTGACATTCCGCTTCCAGGGAGCCACCGAGACACAATTAGCCAACGCCACCCCCTTCAGCGGTCGGCAAATGTGGTGGAGCAACCGGGCCGACGACTCGGACAGCCGCTTGACCCGGGTTTTCGACTTTTCGGGTGTGGCGGCTGGCACAGCCCTGGAGATGAAGGCCAATCTCTGGTACGACATCGAAAACGATTACGATTATCTCTATGTCTTGGTCAGCCAGGATGGTGAAAAATGGGAGATTCTGCCCGGCCAGCTCACCACCAGCGAAGACCCCAGCGGCAACAGTTTTGGCGAGGCCTACACCGGCGAAAGCTCCCCCACCGGCGATGGCGTGGCCGAGTGGATCGAAGAAAGCTACGATTTGAGCGCCTATGCGGGCAAAGAAATTTCCCTTCGCTTTGAATATGTCACCGATGACGCCGTGAACTATCCAGGCGTATTTGT
>JAHEML010000297.1 GCA_024643705.1 Caldilineaceae bacterium
TGGAGGACCGACAGGTCGTGGGCCAGGGCGTATTCTTTTACGGGGCTCATGAGCAGCCGTTTGCCCCGCCCCGCAGGCCGATCCGGCTGGGTGACGACGGCGACGACTTCCCAGTTGTTGGCCTCTCCGCTTTCGTGCAGCGCGGCCAGCGCTGGCACGGCGAAATCCGGCGTACCCATGTAGACGATGCGTGTATCTCTTGTTGCCATTGGTTTTCTCCATTCGCTGCACAGTAACTTCTCTATTGTAGCATAGACAAGTTGGCACCTACTTTGCGAAACTTTCCCCCTGCACCTGCGTATTGCATTACGCAAGGGTTTCTGGCTTCTCCCCCGAAGACAGAAGTTCCTGGGAGACGGAAATAACGTGCATCGACGCGATGCTTAGGAGGAAATTGTGGAGAACAAGGACGAGAGAGAGCTGGCAGAGGTTCGGGATGAGACATTGCTCGAAGGGATGAGCCAATTGTCAGCTTTGCAAGCAGAACCAGTGGAGATCGCTGCCGAAGAAACGGCGCATCAGGAAGCGGCCCCTGTTGAGGTAGCCATAAATAATGTGAATGATCCAATGAGCGAAGCACCCAGCGCGGCGGAACGCATGGCATCCAATGCCCGTGAGCAGGCGACGGCTGCTGCCGATGCCCTACGCCGGGGCGAATTCATGCGGGACGCGGCTGTGGACGCGGAAGCCGACAACGACGACCGGCTGATCGCCCTGCTCTGCTATGTGACCCAGATGGTGATCCCCCTGGTGATGCCAGTGCTGGTGTTGATGAGCGAGAGTAGCAAGAAGCGCCCTTTCCAGCGCTTCCATGCGGTGCAGAGCCTGGCCCTGGTCAGCCTCTTTGTGGTTGCCAGTCTGCTGGTGACAATTGGCACGGCGATTGTCAGTATCATTCCGGTCATCGGCTGGCTGATCGGGTTGACGGTTCTCTGTCTGAGTCCGATTGCGGTGTTGATGGGCTACTTTGCCGTGGGCTACTATGGGTTCCAGGCCTATCTGGGCAAGCGCTTTGGCATTCCTGGTTTGACCAGTTTCCTGAAGGATCAGGGGTGGATTTAGCAGAAGTGTGCTAGTTGAAAAAGAGCTGCCGGTTTCAGAAACCCGGCAGCTCTTTTTGATCCTCACACTTCTTTGACTTTACACAGCCATTTTGACTTCACACGGCCATCGGCTCGGCGATCTGAATGGTCAGGTCTACCGCACTTTTGAGGGTGTTGGCGACGATACAGGCCCGCTCGGAAATCAGAACCAGCTTTTCCATGAGTTCCCGGTCTGTGTAACGGGCGTGGATGGTCATCTGCACGGCGCTGAAGCGGGCTGGTGCGCTCTCCAGTGTGCCATCGATAGCGATGCGGATGTGGGAAATATCCGCGCTGCGGGCCTTGACAGCCGCCAGCAGGTTGCTCATAAAGCAGCCGCCCAGAGAGATGAGAAGCAATTCGCCCCCCATTGCGCCCCTATCTTCCCCTTCTTTGGCGACAGGTCGATCGATGAGGACTGAATGTTGGCGGACCCGACCTTCGGTTGTTGTTGGGCCAACCTGAGAGACTTCGACGTTGATGATCGCTGCCATTTTCCATGCTCCTTCGGTGTGTGGATGTCTGGGTGTATACTACAGTTGGTCTGTGCAAACACCAAAACGCCAAGTCTGATGACGTCTGGTGGGTGTCAGTCTTCTGTCTGGTGGCTAGTCTGCAAGCTGCTATACTGTTCACCAATACCCATCCATCAACTCACCGACAGGGTTTGATGTACCCCAGGAGGTGTCCGAATGTTCGAAGTTTCAAATAGTGCTTTGTTGCTGTGGGGCTGGATTGTGCTGGCTTTGGTCTTTTTCGTCGCCGAGATTTTCACGGCGGGCTTTGTTCTGCTCTGCTTTGGGATTGGCGCGTTGGCTGGTGCTGGTGCGGGCTTTTTTGGCCTGGGGCTGGCCTGGCAGTTGATCGCATTTATCGTCGTTTCTGCCGGGGCAACCCTGCTCTCGCGTCCTTTTGCCGAGAGGGTGACCTCTACCGGGCATCAGAACCTGGCCGGTGATCGTGTATTGGGCAAGCGCGCGGTGGTGCTGCAAGCCATCGATCCCATCACCAGCAGGGGCATGGTGCGGGTGGATACGGAAGAGTGGCGGGCGGAAAGTGTGGACAGCAGAGCGATTGCCAAAGATTCTATCGTTGAGGTGGTGGGTGTGGACGGGGTTCGTTTGCAAGTGCGGCCAACCGGCGGACAGCCCCACGCTTAACCATTCGCTCATTCAATTGCAGTTGGCTCGGTATGGGCGACTAAAAACAGAGGGAGATATAAAAGATGGATGCGCAAAAATCCAATCGTAATGAAAATTCGCAGGAGATGAAGAGCCTGTTCAGGCGTGGGCTGCCTATGGGGATTGCTGTGGGTACTGCCATAGGCGTTGCCTTGAGCAGCATCCCTATCGGAATCGCATTGGGCATTGGCTTGAGCTTCGCCTTTGGGGCTGCCCAGCGCGAAGAGCAGGAGAGTGCTGGCAACGATGAGAAATAGATTCGAGTGCTTGCTGCATATTTTGTTCTTTTGTCGTTTATCCTTGCAAAGGAGTATTCAATGGACGGTATCGGCGTAATTCTTCTGCTTGGGCTGATCGCCCTTTTTGTGATTATTGTTGCTATTGCAGGTATCCGGATCGTCTCGCCCTATCAAAAAGGCGTGATCGAGCGGTTGGGACGCTTCCAACGCATTGCCCAGCCGGGGCTGACACTCATCATTCCCTTTCTCGATTCTATTCAAAAGGTGGACATGCGGGAGCAGGTGGTGGATGTGCCGCCCCAGGAGGTGATCACCAAAGACAATGTGGTGGTGACCGTGGACGCGATCGTCTACTTCGAGTCCACCGACCCAGTGAAACTGGTCTACAATGTGGCGGATTTCTACCAGGCCGCCACCAAACTGGCCCAGACCAATCTGCGTAATGTGATCGGTGAAATGGAGCTGGATAGCGCGCTTACATCCCGCGAGCACATCAACACCAAACTGCGAGAGGTGCTGGACGACGCCACGGACAAATGGGGTGTGCGGGTGGTGCGGGTCGAAATCAAGCGGATCGACCCGCCCGCGGATGTCACCCAGGCCATGCACCGGCAGATGAAGGCCGAACGCGAGAAGCGCGCCTCGATCCTGGAAGCCGAGGGCGCACGCCAATCTGCGATTTTGGCTGCAGAGGGTAGCAGGCAGGCCGCGATTCTGGCCGCCGAAGGTCAGGCCGAGGCTGTGCGCCGGGTGGCCGATGCCGAGCAGTACAAGCTTGAAGTTGAAGCGGCAGGCCGTGGGAGTGCCATCACAACCGTCTACAACGCCATCACCGCAGCCAACCCGGATGACAAACTCATCGCCATCCAATACCTGGAAGCACTCAAGGAGATGGCGAATGGGACCAGCACCAAGGTCTTTTTGCCCTTCGAGGCGTCCGGTGTGCTGGGGGCATTGGGGGGAATCAAGGAGATTTTCAAGGAGAGCGACAGAGCCTAGCCGTCGGCCTGGGTTACCAACCGAAATAGATTATGCGTTATGCGCTTGCTGGTTGAGTAGCCGGGTTTTTTCGGCGTATCGAAACCTCAAGCGCATAACGCATATGGTGAGCATAAACCGTGAGATCGGGCACCGATCTCACGGTTTATGCTTTACGCACTTTACCGAATTCGCACACTCATCACCGTTCCACGCCCCAGCGTACTCTCCGCGGTCAGGGTTCCCCCGTGCAGTTCCACTAACGATTTGGCGATGCTGAGCCCCAGCCCCGACTCGGTCTCGTCGATGGCACGCGCGCTGTCGGCCCGATAGAAGCGCTCGAAAATGTGGGGTAGCTGTTCCGGCGTAATGCCAATGCCCGTGTCGGCTACCTGCAACAGCGCACCCCCATTTTCCGCCAACCCGCGCAATGTCACCGTGCCGTTGGCGGGCGTGTAGCGGATGGCATTGCCCAGCAGGTTGCCCAGCACCTGCACAATACGCTCTGGGTCCACCGAAACGGTGGGCAGGTCAGGACTGATTTCCAGGCGCAACTCCACACCCTTGGCCCTGGCTTTGGACGCAAAAGAAGCTGCCACCCGTTCCAGCAACTCTCCCGGCTGGGTTGGCTGGCGATTGAGGGTCAGTTCGCCCGCATCGGCCAGAGAGAGGGTGCGCAGATCGTCCACCAAGTGGCTGAGCAGGTGGCTCTCTTCGTGCATGGCATGCAGAATGGCGGGCGTGGGTTGCAGCACCCCATCGGAAAGAGACTCGGTGTAGCCCATGAGCACGCTGAGGGGTGAGCGTAGCTCGTGGGCGATGTCTGCGGTCATTTGGCGGCGCAGATGGGCCGCGCGCGCCAGTTCGCCGCTCATCTGGTTGAAAGCTTCGGCCAACTGGCCGATCTCGTCCTGGGATTCGACAACTACCTTCTGCCCAAAATCGCCATCTGCCATACGCCGGACGGCCCCGGTGAGCGCCACCAGGGGTCGAGTGAGGGTGCGGGCCAACCCCAAGCCCAACAATAGGGCAAATAGGGTGGCTCCCAGGGCTGCCCAGATCGACGCCTGGGCCAGTTGAGCCAGAAAGAGTCGATCTTGGGTGGTGCGGCCAGGATTCCCCACATTCAGCACAGTGCCCACCCGGCGGCCATTCACTTCCACGGGGATGCCTCGGTCCAGCACAGCCTGGGGGAGTATCTGCCCCGGACGATAGGGCGGAAACGCGATCACCACTTGCCCCTTGGCGTCGGCCAGAATGTGAGGGGATGGGTTCGGCTCTGGCCCGTTCCCCGGTGGCCGACGGATCTGGCTGTCTGCCCGATCCCAGGAGTCGGTCTGCCTGTAGAAGCGCTCCACATCGTTGGCAAAATTCTCCAAAGATTGCTGGGATCGGAAACGGTCGAAGGCGTTGGTGGCGTTGGTTGCGGCGAAGAGTGCCACCAGCGCCGAGCCGGATAGCCCCACAATCAGAAAAGCGAGGGTGAGTTTGAGGGTAAGAGATCGCATTCTATCCCCTCATCCGGTAGCCCACCCCAAAGACCGTCTCCACGTAGGTGGGGTTGGCCGGGTCTGGCTCGATTTTGCGGCGCAAGTTGCGAATGTGGACATCCACCGAGCGTTCGCTGCCTGCCACAAAGATGCCCTGCAGATGGTCGAGAATGGATTCACGGGAAAAGACACGACCGGGATTCTCCAGGAAGAGAGCAAGAATATCAAATTCCGAGGGTGTGAGCGTCACTGCGTCACCGTTTGTCCAGACCAGACGGCTGGTACGATCCAGACGCAGGCCATCTTTGTCCAGCACATCTGCGGGCGCTGCCTGCTTTTCCACCCGACGCAGGACAGCCCGCACCCGAGCCACCAGTTCCCGCATAGAGAAGGGTTTGGTGATGTAATCGTCGGCCCCCAACTCCAGCCCAACCACCTTGTCCACCTCTTCCAGCCGGGCTGTGAGCAGGATAATGGGGGTATCGCGCTCTTGCTTGTGGGCGCGAATAAAGCCAAAACCGTCCATCTCCGGCATCATCACATCCAGCAGAATCAGATCGGGCTTTTCCTGGCGGGCCACAAAGAGCGCGGCACGGCCATCGCTGGCCGTCACCACCCGATAGCCCTCTTGGGTCAGGTAGGCATCCACCATGGTGCGCAAACTGGCTTTGTCGTCTACTACGAGTATTGTTGTCATTGGAAATCCAAAAAGTGATTCATTGACGATTGGATACTTTACTGTGGGTCAATTTATGGTGCGCTGA